>DATEKP010000128.1:0-2444 GCA_035277405.1 Allostellaceae bacterium
CGCGGATCGGCGACGGCGCCGACATGATGGCGTGCGGCGTCATCACCCATGCCAACGCGCTGGCCGCTGCACTTGGCGTCGCCCGCGGCCAATCGTGTCGCGATGCCGCCGCCCGGCTGCAACAGGCGCCGTTGGCGCACCGCGAGCCGCCGAAAGCCCTGGAGGGAGCCTTTCTTCTCGTCGCGGACGCACCGCGCGTCTGGGCGCTCGACTCCGCCTCGCTGGTCGGGCCCGAGCACAAGGACGCGATCGTCGTCACCGGCTCGCATGGCGGGCTGCTCGGCGGCCGGCCCGAGACCGCGCTCAAATATGACGTCAAGGGCGCGCTCTACAACGACGCCGGGATCGGCAAGGACGCGGCCGGCACCTCGCGCCTGCCGGCGCTCGACGCGCGCGGCATCGCCGCCGCGACCGTGACGGCGGCGAGCGCCCGCATCGGCGATGCGCGTTCGACCTACGAGGACGGCATCGTCAGCCGGGTCAATGCTCGCGCCGCCGCGCTCGGGCTGCACGAGGGCATGACGGCCCGCGACTTCGTCGCAGCGCTGCGCCGCGCCATATCGCAATAAAGGCTGTCATTGCGAGCGCAGCGAAGCAATCTCGGTCCTGTTTGCGCGGGATTGCCGCGGCGCGCCGTCGCGCGCCTCGCAATGACAGGGTAAGGAGGGGACCATGACCCAGACGCTGCAGAACCGTCCGTCGGGCACGATGAACGGCGGGCGGGCATTGGCCGAAATGCTGCTTCTGGCCGGGGCCGGGCCGATGTTCGGCATGGGGGGGTTTCAGCTCTTGCCGTTCTACGACGCGATCGGCCCGGTCGGGTTGACGCACAATCTGATCAACGACGAACGCTGCGGCGCCTTCGCCGCCGACGCCTACGCCCGCGTCACCAACCGCCCCGGCATCTGCGACGGCACCCTCGGCCCGGGCGCGACCAACCTGGTGACCGGGCTCGTCGAATCGCTAAACGGCGGCGTCCCGATCGTCGCGATCGCCGGCGACACCAACCGCACGCATTCCTGGAAGAACATGACGCAGGAATGCCGTCAGGCGGAGATCCTCAAACCCGCCGTCAAGGAATTGATCCGGGTCGAGATGACAAGCCGTATCCCCGAGCTGGTGCGGCGGGCCTTCGCGGTCGCGACCTCGGGGCGGCCCGGCCCGGTCTTGCTCGACGTGCCGGAGGATGTCTGCCACGGCAGCCATGATTTCGCGCCCGAGGATTTCGTCATCGACGCGGCGACCTTGAAGTCGCCGGCCCGCCGCATCCGCCCAGACCGCGCTGACATCGAGCGGGCGGCGCGGCTGATCGCCGGGGCGAAGCGGCCCCTGCTGTTGACCGGCGGCGGTATCCACCTGTCGGAGGCATGGGAGGCGCTCGGCCGGTTTGCCGAGGCGCAGGCGATCCCGGTCGCGCACACGATGACCGGCAAGGGCGGCATTCCCTGCATCAGCCCGCTCAATGTCGGGCTGTTCGGGCGCTATTCGCGCATCGCCAACGATTTGATCGAAGCATCGGATTGCCTGATCGTCGTCGGCTGCAAGCTCGGCGAGATCGCGACCAAGCGCTTCGCGCTGCCGCCGCGCGACATCCCGCTGATCCATCTCGACATCGTCGCCGAGGAGATCGGCCGCTGCATCCCGGCCGAGATCGCATTGTGGGGCGATGCGCGCGCCGGCCTCGACGACCTCGCCGAGGCGCTGTCGGACGGCGCCGCCCGGGCCCGCGCGGCGCGCGCCGATTACGTCGCCGAGATCGCGCCGCGCATGCGGAAATGGGAGGAGGAGGCGGCGCCGCGGCTCAATTCGCGCGACCGGCCGGTGCACATGGCGCGCCTCTGCCGCGAGTTGAACAAGACGCTGCCGGCCGACGCGATCCTGGTCGCCGACGGCGGGTTCGCCGGGCATTGGACCGGTCTGCTCCACGACACCAAAGCCGCGGGGCGGCATTTCATCCCCGACCGCGGCTTCGCCTCGATCGGCTACGGCCTGCCGGGCGGCATCGGCGCCTCGCTGGCGGCGCCCGACCGGCCGGTCGTCGCGATCAGCGGCGACGGCGGGTTCAACATGATGCTCGGCGAACTCGAAACCGCGCGCCGCGCCGGCAGCGGGCAGACCGTCATCGTCGTCAACAACGCCGCCTCCGGCTACGTCAAGGCGTTGCAGCACGCGATGATGCGCGGGCGCTACCAGTCCGCCGATCTCGTCGAGCAGGATTACGCGGCGATCGCCCGCGTGATGGGCTGCGGCGGCATCCGCGTCGAGGACCCCGAGGCGCTGGCCTCGGCGCTGCGCCAGGGCATCGAGGACCGCGACCGCCCCACCGTCATCGATGTCGTCGTCACCCGCGATCCGGCCCAGATGCTGCCCGCCGTCGACAACCGCACGGTCGAGATCAAACAGGGCGACCGCGTCGCGTAGAGCATTGACTGTTCAAATCGGAT
>DATEKP010000129.1:0-2623 GCA_035277405.1 Allostellaceae bacterium
GGAACTTATGCGATCAGCGCGGCAAATGCGCGCCGCGCCGCGGCGGCTGTCAGCACCGGCGCGGCGAAGTCGAGCCGTGCGGTTTTGCCGCCGCGCCGCAGATCGACACCCTCGGGATCGATGCCGGTGATGCGCCAGCCAACTCCGCGGTGCCCAAACCGCCGCATCGCCACCGCGAGCGCCGCGCCATTTTCGCGGTTGAGCCGTTCGATCAGCTCCGCCTCGGTCCCGGCGAGCCGCGACGCCGGTGCAGCAAAGCGCAGGTCGGCGGACTCGATCCATGCGATGCGGCCAAACCCGGCGACCAGGTGGCCGTGCTCGATGCCGAGCCGATAAAGATGGAAATCGGCGAACCCGGCATAATCGGCGCTGGTCGGATGACGGGCCGCGAAACGCGCCGCCATCAGCCGATCGTCGCAGCGCTCGGCACGGCCGAGCACGCTGAGCCGCGCCGCGGCGAGCGGGTCGGGCCGTTCGCCGGTGGCCTCGAACAGCAGCGAGGCGCGCGGGTCGGCAGCGAGATTGCGGCTGTGCTGGGCGAGGTCGGAGAGCAACAGCAACGGACTGCCATCGAAGGCGCAGGCAGTCGCCACTAATGACACGTAGGGCCGCCCGGCATAGAGCGTGGCGAGTGCGGCGTGGCTCCGGGCACGGATCAGCCGGCGCGCCGCCGCCCCCGAAGTCGAATCGCGAAACGCAGTCGTCATTTGCTTGTCGCTCGTCGTTTCCACCTCCTCCGGCCGGGGACGCCAGGTTTTACATCGCAGGGCGACCCAACGTCGCGACGAATAGCGGCGCCGGCGCCCCTTTGTGTTTGCCGCCAAGCCGCCATATTTAGGCTAGAGACGTTGCGCCCCGGTGGTGCGCCGCCGGCGCGGCGGATTTTGGGGGATCTGCGGTGACCAGCACGATTGCTCTCGTCGATGACGATCGCAACATCTTGACTTCGGTTTCCATGGCGTTGGAGGCCGAGGGTTTTGCGGTGCGCTGTTACAGCGACGGCACCGAGGCGCTGAAAGGGATGAGCGCGCAGCCGGTCGACCTCGCCGTGCTCGATATCAAGATGCCGCGCATGGACGGCATGGAGCTGCTTGGCCAGCTGCGGCGGCAAAGTCACATCCCGGTCATCTTCCTGACTTCAAAAGACGACGAGGTGGACGAGCTGCTCGGGTTGCGCATGGGCGCCGACGACTACATCAAAAAGCCGTTTTCGCAGCGCCTGTTGATCGAGCGCATCCGCGCCCTGATCCGGCGCGGCGAATTGGCGCGCGAGCGCGAGGAGGGTCAGGGCGAACCTGTCATCGCGCGCGGCCAGATGACGTTGGACCCGGCACGGCATCTGTGCACCTGGAAGGGGCAGCCGGTCGAGTTGACCGTCACCGAATTCCTGATCCTGAAGTCGCTGGCGCAGCGGCCGGGCCACGTCAAGAACCGCGACCAGCTGATGGACGCGGCTTATGGCGAGCACATCTATGTCGACGACCGCACGATCGACAGCCACATCAAGCGCCTGCGCAAGAAGTTCAAGGGCGTCGATGCCGAGTTCGCGCAGATCGAAACCCTCTATGGCGTCGGCTATCGATACCGCGACCGCTGAAACCGACCGGCGCCCCGCGCCGCCGCCCGCACCGCCCGCCGTCCCGATCGACAGCGCGCGCTCCCCGGCAGAGGCGGCCGCGGAGGAGCCGCGGCAGGCGCCGCGTCCCGATCCGAGGGGGGGCGGCCACTGGTCCGGCCGGCTGCGCTGGCCATCGCTGTCGCCGCTCACGCGCCGCATCGTCGCCGTCAACGTGCTGCCTTTGGCCCTGCTCGCCGTCGGTTTCCTCTACCTCGGCAAGTTCGAGGGAAGTCTGATCGGGCAGCAGATCGAGTCGCTGCGCACCCAGGGCGAGATTTTCGCTGCCGCGCTCAGCGAAGGCGCGGTGCTCGATTCGGCCGACGAGGGCGAGGTGCTGCTGCCCGATCTGGCGCGGCAGATGATGCGCCGGCTGGTCGAGCCGACCCGCACCCGTGCGCGGCTGTTCAACATCGAAGGCAGGCTGATCGCCGACAGCCGGCTGTTGCGCGGGCCGGGCGGCGCCGTGCAGGTGACGGCGCTGCCGCCGGCGGAGCAAAAGGGTCTGCCGTCGCGCCTTGCCGATTGGATTTACAACGAAGTGGCCGGGCTGTTGCCGAGCCGCCACAAGCGCCCGCCCTATCGCGAGGGCGACACCGCCGCGACCTATGCCGAAGCGATGGACGCGCTGCGCGGCGGCAGCGGCTCGGCGGTGCGATCCGATCCGGAGACCGGCGGGCTGATCCTCAGTGTTGCCGTCCCGCTGCAGCGCTACAAGCAGGTTTTAGGCGCCGTCATGCTGTCGAGCGGCAACGGTGAGATCGAGGACGAGCTGCGCACCGTCCGGTTGGAACTCCTGCGCATTTTCGGTGTAACGCTGCTGGTGACGGTGCTGCTGTCCCTTTATCTGGCGGGGACGATCGCCCGGCCGATCCGTCGGCTGGCGACCTCGGCGCAGCGCGCCCGCGGCCGTGGCGCCCGCATCGAGATCCCGGAGGTCGCCGTCCGCACTGACGAGATCGGCGAACTGGCCGGCGCGCTGCGCGAAATGACGGACGCGCTGTGGCA
>DATEKP010000130.1:0-3867 GCA_035277405.1 Allostellaceae bacterium
CCACCGCGATCAGCCACTCCTTGCCGCCGAGCGAGCCGAGGCATTGCGTGACCCGCCGGTGGCGTGCGATGCGCGCGAAACCGAGCCCGACATGCGGCAGGTGCATGATCCACAGCCGCGGCTCGCCGTTGCCGAGGACTAACCTCGCCTCGCTCGGCGAGGTTTCCGGATCGTAGCCCGTCTCGGCGCCCTGGCCGCCGGTACGCAACGGCGCCACGATCTGCCCGTAGGGCGCGAACGCCTCTGCCGTCAGGTCCCGGATGTCGAGCATGTAAGTCTGGCGCGCGCCACCGTCATTCATGGCCGCCTCCGCGAGAGCCGCCCGTGCTTGAGGAGTGGAGCGGGTGAAGGGAATCGAACCCTCGTCGTAAGCTTGGGAAGCTTCTGCTCTGCCATTGAGCTACACCCGCACTCGGTGCGCAGGATAGGCGAACGTTGCGGCGATGCAACAAAAGCCTGTTGCACCCGAGCGCTCCGCGGCGGCGAAATAGCGCCCGGCGAGCGGCGGGGAGGGCGGCATGAAAGGGCGGGTTCTTGGCACGCTGACGATCGGGCAGGCTCCGCGGCCGGACGTGACGCCGATCATCGACCGGCATGTGCCGGCGGCGGTGCGGCGCATTCATCGCGGCGTGCTCGACGGGATGGCGCGGGCCGAGATCGATGCGCGCTACCGGCCGGAGGGGGGCGAGGCGGTGCTGGTCACCCGGCTCGCTGACGGCAGCGAGGTCGCGCTCTCGCGCCGCCGCATGCAGGACGGCGTGCAGGAGGAACTGACCGGGCTGGAGGGGGCCGGGTGCGACGCCATCCTGCTGTTGTGCACCGGCACCTTCGCCGGCCTCGGCTGCAACCGGGCTTGGCTCGTCGAACCCGACCACATCATACCCGGCGTCGTCGCGGGCCTGATCGACCACCGACAGCTCGGCGTCATAGTGCCGATCGCCGGGCAGATCGAGTCGGAGGCCGAGAAATGGCGCGGCCTGGCCCGGACGCCGCTGTTTGCGACCGCCAGCCCCTATTCGGCGCCGTCCGAGACGTTGCGCGACGCCGGCGCCTCGCTGAAGGCCGGGGGCGCCGCGGCGCTGCTGCTCGATTGCATCGGCTTCACTGAGCAGCACCGCGCCACGCTCATGCCGCTCGGCCTGCCGGTCATCCTTTCCAACGCCGTCGTCGCCAAGGCGCTCGGCGAATTGTTCGGCGGGTGAGTTCGGTGAGCGAGGATTTCGGCGCGTTCGTGCCGGGGCAAAAGTTCCGCATCGACGGCAGGCCGGGCGGGCCGCTCGCAGGAATGACCTTCGCGGCCAAGGATTTGTTCGATGTTGCAGGGCACCCGACCGGCGGCGGCAACCCCGATTGGGCGCGTGCCCACCCGGTGCCGGAGCGCCATGCCTGGGCCGTGCAGACCCTGCTGGATGCCGGCGCCAGCCTCGTCGGCAAGACGATCACCGACGAGGTCTCGCTCGGCATTCTCGGCGAGAACCCGTTCGAGGGGACGCCCGAGAACCCGCGCGCGCCGGGTCATGTGCCGGGCGGCTCGTCGGCCGGGTCGGCCGCCGCGGTTGCCGGCGGGCTGTGCGATACCGCGCTCGGCACTGATACCGGCGGCTCGGTCAGGGTGCCGGCGAGCTTCTGCGGGCTTTACGGCATTCGGCCGACGCACGGCCGGCTCGACCTCTCGGGCATGATGGCGCAGGCGCCGAGCTCGGACACGACAGGTTGGTTCGCGCGCGATGCGCAGACCTTCGCCCGCGTCACGGCGGTGCTGCTCGGCGAAGCGATCCCGGAGGCATTGCCGACTCGGCTCGTCGTCGCGAGCGACGCTTTCGCGCTGGCCGACCCGGAAACGATCGCGGCCCTGCAGCCGCTCGTCGGACGGCTGCGGGCGCTGGTCGGCGAGGCGCGCGAGGAGGCGATGGCGCCGCCTGGCCTCGCCGCGTGGGCGCGCGCGCAGCGCACGTTGCAGCCCTGCGAAGCGTGGCAGAATTTCCAGGCGTGGATCGACCGGGTCAACCCGCGCTTCCAGTTCAGCGTCGCGCGCAACCTGGCGCTGGCGGCGTCGATCCCGGCCGGCGAGCGCAGCTGGGCGGCATTGGTGCGCGAAGAGGCGCGCGGCCGCATGCGGCAATTATTGCCGCCCGGCACGATCCTCTGCCTGCCGACGACGCCGTTCCCGGCGCCGCGCTGCGGCCTCTCGTTATCGACGCTCGACCCGCTGCGCGACCGCATCACCGCGCTGTGCGCGCATGGCGGGTTGACCGGCGTGCCGCAGGTCAGCATCCCCGGCGCCACGGTCGATGGATTGCCGGTCGGGCTATCGCTCGTCGGCGGCCGCGGGACGGACGCCAGTCTCGTCGCGGTCGCCCGCGCGCTGTCGAAGGGGTAGCAAACAATGCCCGAGACACGCCCCAACATCCTGTTCATCGTCGTCGACGATTGCGGCTATGCCGATCTCGGCTGCACCGGGCAGACCGATTACCGGACCCCGACGCTCGACCGGTTGGCGGCGGAAGGCGTCTGGTTCACGCAGGCATATGCCAACGCGCCGCTATGCACCAACACCCGCGTCGCGCTGATGACCGGGCGCTACCAGTACCGGCTGCCGATCGGCCTCGTCGAGCCATTGCGCTGGAGCGACCGCGACAAGCCCGAGATGGGGCTGCCGCCCAGCTTTCCGACGCTGCCATCGCTGTTGCGTGCGGCCGGCTACCGCACCGCGCTGATCGGCAAGTGGCATCTCGGCTACCTGCCGCGCTACGGCCCGCTCAAAAGCGGCTACGACGAGTTCTTCGGCGTGATGGGCGGCTATACCGGCTATTACACGCATATCGGCGACGGCGCGGCGCCCGATTTTTACGAAGCCGAGACGCCGATCGAGCGGCACGGCTATGTGACCGATCTGCTGAGCGAGCGGGCGGCGGAGCGGGTTGCATCCGCCAGCGCCGCGCCCGAGCCGTATTTTCTCAGCCTGCATTACACGGCGCCGCATTGGCCGTGGTCGGCGCCGTCGGTCGAGAGTGCGGCGCGCGAGCGCGAGCTTGTCCGCGCCGAACTGACCGAAGGCGGCTCGCCGCGAATTTACGGCGAGATGATGCAGATCCTCGACGCCGGTATCGGGCGGGTGCTCGACAAGGTGCGGCAGGGGCCGGGCGGGCGCGAAACACTGGTGCTGTTCACCAGCGACAACGGCGGCGAGCGCTACTCGAAAATCTGGCCGTTTGTCGGGCGCAAGTTCGACCTGCTGGAAGGCGGCCTGCGCGTGCCGCAGATCTGCCGGTGGCCGGGCCATATCCCGGCCGGGCGGGTCACCGACCAGGTGTCGATCACGATGGATTTGACGGCGACCTGCCTCGCCGCCGCCAGCGTTGCCGGCGATCCCGAATATCCGCTCGAAGGCGTGGACTTATCGCCGGTGCTGACGGGCGCCGCGCCCGAGTTCGAGCGCACGCTCTATTGGCGCATGGCCAATCGCAAACAGCGCGCGGTGCGCCGCGGCGGCCGCAAATACCTCAAGATCGCCGACCGCGAGTTCCTGTTCGACATCGCCTACGACCCGCGCGAGCGCGGCGATCTCGCCAAGAAGGAGCCGGAACAGCTCGCCGAATTGCGCGACCTGTGGGAGGCCTGGGAGCACGACATGCTGCCGCTGCCCGAGCACGTCACGCCGCCGATGTCGAACTTGTCCGATATGCTGTGGTGAAAGCGGATTATCGTCCACCACCGCCCCGTGGCCGGGCCTGACCCGGCCACCCACGTCTATCTTATTCGCTGCCGGGGTTTGCAAGACGTAGACGGCCGGGTCAAGCCCGGCCGAGGGGTATGGTTCGCCGCCGCGGCGCTACTTTACGGCGCCGCCGGTAATACCGGCGATGA
>DATEKP010000131.1:0-4857 GCA_035277405.1 Allostellaceae bacterium
TCATGCAGCCCGCCCAGTTCCTTGAGCCGCCCGAGGATGTCGCGCATGACCGGGCCGGAATAGAACGCCTCGCGCCCATCGCGGCCGATCCGGCGCAACGTCGCGGCGAGCGCCGGGTTGCGCATGCGGTCGCCGACCGCCGGCGGCTTGCCGCCCGGCAGCATGACGGCCTTGGTGTAAGGGTCCTGCAATTTCCACTGGTTGCGGTCCCAGTCCCAGGCGACGCGCGGGGTGACCCGGTAGCCGTCCTCGGCGGCGCGCGCGGCCGGTTCGAGCAATTCGGCGAGCGGCCTGGTGCCGTGTTCGCGGTTCAGCAGGCACCACGCATCGACGGCGCCCGGGATCGTCACCGCGTGCGCCGTCTGCGTGTTGATCTGGCCGATCTGGCGCTCGGCGAACCAGTCGAGGGTCGCCGCCCCCGGCGCCCGGCCGGAACCGTTCAGCGCCAGCGGCGGCGCGCCCTTTTTCGAGTACAGCACGAAGCAATCGCCGCCGATGCCGGTGCTCTGCGGCTCGACGACGCATTGCACGGCCACCGCGGCAATCGCCGCATCCATCGCGTTGCCGCCGGCGCGCAGCACGTCGAGCCCGGCCAATGTCGCCAATGGCGCCGAGGTCGCCACCATGCCGTTGGCCGCAACCGCCGCCGAGCGGCCCGGTACACTGAAATCGCGCATCGTTCTCCTCGTGTCGAAGCGGACGTCCACGGGCCGCGCAATGCTGACCGGCGGGCGTATCGGGCTGACGCCGCTTGCGCGCAATACCTGCATGCCCCACCTTCCGGGGTCAATTCGAGATTGCCGGTGCACATGCCTGAAATGCTGCATTTTCCGGTCGCGGCGCCGCCGGCGCCGGGCGAGACGCTGGCAATCGCCCCGGGCATCCGGTGGCTGCGCATGCCGCTGCCGTTCGCGCTCGACCACATCAACCTGTGGCTCATCGACGACGGACCCTCTTGGACAATCGTCGATTGCGGCTACGCCACCGGGCCGACCCAGAGGCTGTGGCAACAGATTTTCGCCGGAGGGCTGGCCGGCCGCCCGGTCGGCCGCATCATCGTCACGCATTACCACCCCGACCATATCGGCCTCGCGGGCTGGCTTACCGAGCTTTGGCAGGCGCCGCTCTGGATCACCGAAAAAGAGTGGCTGCACGCCCGCATGATGACCGGCGACGGCGCCGCCGATTACGCCCGCTCGGCCGCCGCCTTCGCCCGCCGCGCCGGACTGCCGGCCGAGGACAGCGAGCTCTACGCCCGACGCCACGCCGGCTACCGCAAGGGCGTGCCGTCGGTGCCGCCCGCCTATCATCGCCTCGCCGACGGCATGGCGGTCGACATCGGCGGGCGGGCGTGGCGGGTCATCGTCGGCGAGGGCCACGCCCCCGAGCTCGCGTGCCTCTATTGCACGGAGACCGGCGTGCTGATCGCCGGCGACCAGATTCTGCCGAAAATCTCGCCCAATATCAGCGTGCCGGCGCACGAGCCGGACGGCGACCCGCTCGCCCGCTATCTGCGCTCGCTTGCCAAATTGCGCGACGCGCTGCCGGCCGACACGCTGATCTTGCCGTCGCACAATTTGCCGTTCCGCGGCGTGCACCGGCGCATCGACGAGTTGGCGGCGCATCACCGCGAGCGCTGCGCCGAGGTTGTCGCCGCCTGCGCCCGCCCGCACAGCGCCGCCGAATTGCTGCCGGTCATGTTCCGCCGCCGGCTCGACCAGCACCAGACCGCCTTCGCGCTCGGCGAGGCATTGGCGCATCTGCATTACCTCGTCGGCCAGGGTGAGATTGAGCACACCGCCGGAGACGACGGCATCGCCCGCTTTCTGCGCAGGGCGGCTTGAACGTCTTTCGTCATTGCGAGGAGCGCAGCGACGAAGCAATCTCGCTAAAACGAAACAGCTCGGCACGAGATTGCTTCGCTTCCGCTCGCAATGACGAGGAATATGAGATGCCGCGCATCAATCACATCGCGCTGAAGGTCACCGATCTCGAAGCGGCGACCCGCTTCTACGAAAACGTCTACGGCTTCCGGCAGGTGCATACCGGGCGTTCGCGCGGCCACATCTCGCGGCACCTGACCGACGGCTATATCGATCTCGCGCTGATGGTCTACGACAGCGAGGACGATCCCGAGGCGAAATTGGTCGGCTCCGGCCCGGCGATCCACCATTTCGGCATCGAGGTCGAGGACCACGAGAGCTTCGCCGCGACAGTCGCGGCCAATGGCGGCATGATCCTGTCAAAACCGGGCGAGGTGCCGATCAAATACCGCGCCCCCGACGGCACCGTCGCCGAGATCGTGCCGCAGGGCCGCTACGACAAGATGAAACGCTCGGCGGAATAGAGCTGCCTTCCAACTCGCGTCACCCCCGCGGAAGCGGGGGTTCAGGGGCCACCGCTCATCGCTTGCCCTGGATTCCCGCTTGCGCGGGAATGACGATACCCAGCCCCAACGGTCAGAACGCCACCGCATCGCCGCCCTTCAGCGCGAGCAATGAGCGCGCCTCAGCCGGGGTGGCGATTTCGAGCGACAGGTTTTCCAAAATCGCGCGGATGCGGCTGACCTGGTCGGCGTTGCTTTTCGCCAATTGCCCGCGCCCGAGCCACAGCGAATCCTCGAGTCCGACCCGGACGTTGCCGCCCATCACAGCGCCCATCGTGATCAGCGGCAATTGGTGGCGCCCGGCCGCCAGGATCGACCAGGCATAGTTGTCGCCGAACAGTTTGTCGGCGATGCGCTTCATGTGCGCCAAATTTTCCGGGTCGGCGCCGATGCCGCCGAGGATGCCGAAAATCGTCTGCACGAACAAAGGCGGCTTGACCAGGCCGCGATCGAGGAAATGCGCCAGGTTGTAGAGGTGCCCGACATCGTAGCACTCGAACTCGAAGCGGGTGCCGCAGCCCTCGCCCAATTCCTTAAGAACGGTCTCGATGTCCTTGAAGGTGTTTCGGAAGATAAAGTCGCGCGTCATTTCGAGATAGGCCGGCTCCCATTCGTGCTGCCACTCCTTGTAGCGGTCGAGCATCGGGTAAAGCCCGAAATTCATCGAGCCCATGTTCAAGGAGCACATCTCGGGCTTGGCGCGCAGCGGCGCCGCCAGCCGCTCGGCGAGGCTCATGCCGTGGCCGCCGCCGGTCGTGATGTTGACGACGGCGTCGCTCGCCTGCTTGATGCGCGGCAGGAACTGCATGAACACGTCGGGGTTCGGCGTCGGCCGCCCGTCCTTCGGGTCGCGCGCGTGCAGGTGGAGGATCGCCGCCCCGGCCTCGGCCGCAGCGATCGCGTCCTTGGCAACCTCATCCGGCGTCAAGGGCAGATAGGGGCTCATCGTCGGGGTATGGATCGACCCCGTCACCGCGCAGGTGATGACGACCTTGCTGCGCAACGGCATGGCATGCCTCCCAGAACTGGCTGTTGCCGAGATTGCTTCGTCGCTGCGCTTCTCGCAATGACATACTCCACTGCCATTCCGCGCCGGGCAAAACAACCCGCAGCGTCGCTAGCTGTAAATACAGCGGATTTGCAGCAAACCGCCCAAATCGCGCGCTACCGCGGGCTGTTCCATGGCCCCGTCTTGCCGACGCATGCATATGGGAACATTACGGCAACACTATGGGCGAGATGCGCGTCTATGTTAACCATGCGATAATGTTCGCCGGGTTTACTGCGGCGATGCCCGCCTGAGCCGCGCCGGAGGCGCCGACCGATGTCCACCTCCCGATTCCCGGTCGTCGCCATGCTGGCCGCCGCAGTCGCGGCGATCTACGCCTGGACCGTGGTGGCATTGACCCCGAGCCACCACGGCGCGATCGGCCTCGACCTCAACGCCCTCGGCTCCGACTACACGGTATTTTACAGCGGTGCCCAGTATTTCTTTGACGGCAAGCTGGCCCAGCTGTTCAACGGCGACCAGTTCACCGACTTCCGCAACGCCCTCTTCGCCAACTGGCTGTCCTCGCCGAGCCCGTTTGTCCCGTGGGTCTATCCGCCGAGCTTTCTGCTGCTGATGCTGCCGTTCGGCGCGCTGCCGTTTGTCGCGTCCTACGCCGCCTTCCAGGCAGTGACCGCGCTGCTGCTGGCGCTGGCGCTCAACTATCGCGCCGACCGGCCGGAGGCCCGGCCGCTGGTGATGGTTCTGGCCCTGATCGGCCCGGCCGCGGCGATGAATTTCGGCTGGGGCCAGAACGCGTTTCTGGCGACGGCGCTGCTGGTCGGCGGGTTTCGCCTGCTGCCGACGCGCCCGGTGCTGGGCGGCATCGTGCTCGGCCTGCTGACGGTGAAGCCGCAATTCTGGATTCTCGTGCCGGTGGCGCTGGTCGCAGCCCGGCAATGGCGCGCCCTCGTATGGTCGCTGATTGCCGCGGCCGCCCTTGCGGCGGCGAGCGCGGCGGTGTTCGGCATCGACCTGTGGCGGCAGTGGCTGGAACTGGCGCTCGGCGGCTATTGGCAGTCGGATGCGAAATGGGTCGGCTACGCGCGGGTCTGGGGAATGAGCGTATTCGCGACGCTGTTCTCGACCGGCGTGCCGGGCGAGTGGGCCGAGCTCGGGCAATGGGCCGCGACGCTGATCGGGGCGGCGCTGACCTATCTCGGGTTTCGCGCCCGCCTGCCGCACGACAACCGGATCGCGGTGCTGCTCGCCTGCACGATCCTCGCCGCGCCGCATTCCTCGCTGCACGATCTGGTGCTGCTGGCGACCGCCGCGGCACTGTGGATGGGCGCCGCCGCCGAGGACGGCGCCACCCTCCCGCAGTGGACGCTGGCGCTGGCCGTGTGGCTGACCGCGCTCTACAATCCGCCGATCGTGTCGCCGGTCGGCCGGTTGACGCCGCTGCTGATTCTGGCGTTTGTCG
>DATEKP010000132.1:0-7210 GCA_035277405.1 Allostellaceae bacterium
GCGACGATCGAGCAGATCCGCCGTTGCGAGGTGGCCGGCGTCGACATCGTCCGCGTGTCCTGCCCGACCCCGGAATCGACCGCCGCTCTGCACGAGATCGTGCGCGAGGTGAATGTCCCGATCGTCGCCGACATCCATTTCCACTACCGCCGTGCCATCGAGGCCGCCGAGGCGGGCGCGGCCTGCCTGCGCATCAACCCGGGCAACATCGGCTCGGAAGAGCGGGTGCGCGAAGTGATCGCCGCGGCGCGCGCCAACGGCTGCGCGATCCGCATCGGGGTGAATGCCGGCAGCCTCGAGAAGGACCTGCTGGAGAAGTACGGCGAGCCGTGCCCGGAGGCATTGGTCGAAAGCGCGCTCGACCACATCCGCATCCTCGAGGACCATGGCTTCCGCGAGTACAAAGTCGCGGTGAAGGCCAGTGACGTGTTCCTCGCCGTCGCCGCCTACCAGCAGCTCGCTGAGGCCTGCGACTACCCGCTGCATCTCGGCATCACCGAGGCCGGCGGGCTGCGCAGCGGCACGGTAAAGTCATCAATCGGGCTCGGCATGCTGCTGTGGGCCGGCATCGGCGACACGATCCGGGTCTCGCTGTCCGCCGACCCGGTCGAGGAGGTCAAGGTCGGCTACGACATGCTGAAGTCATTGGGATTGCGGCGGCGCGGCGTCACGGTCATTTCGTGCCCGTCCTGCGCGCGCCAGCAATTCCCGGTCATCAAGACGGTTGAGATATTGGAGGAGCGCCTCGCGCATATCACGACGCCGTTGACGCTCTCGGTGATCGGCTGTGTCGTCAACGGACCGGGCGAGGCGCGCGAGACTGATATCGGCTTTACCGGCGGCGGCAACAACACCCATCAGGTTTATGTCAGCGGGATTGCCGATCACCGGCTGAAGGACGCCGATATCGTCGATCACCTCGTCGCGCTGGTCGAGAAGAAGGCCGCCGCGATCGAGGCGGCAAAGCGCGAGGAAAGCGCAGCGGCGCTCGAACCGGCGCAGTAGCCGGCGGCGCCTCCGCATCGTTGGCGGCGATCCAGGCGCGGCCCTCGTCCGCCTCCAATGTCGTGAAGACGCGCACCTCGCTGGCCAACAGAAAGCGCAGCGCGTTGACGGTCTGACGCACCCAGCCGGTATCGGTCACCACCGCGATGCGCTCCCATTGCGGCAGATGGTCGATCGCCACATCGAGATCGTCCCACCCGGCGCCGGGAAAGCGCGAGCCGACCTCGTAATAGAGCCGCACCTTGCCGTGTCGCTTCAGCGTGCGCTCCATCGCCGGGCGCAATACCTCGTCGCATTCCTCGTTGGTGACGCGGCCCTTCGCAAGGATGCCGACCACGTTATCCGGCAATTCCCCGATCAACTCGATCATCGCGTGTCCCCAACTCGAAGGTGGGCTTAGAGCGGCGTCGATTCGAGCCGCCGCATCGCCGTCACCCCCGCGGAAGCGGGGGTCCAGGGGCGACCGCTCGTCGCCTGCCCAGGATTCCCGCTTGCGCGGGAACGACGATTCGATGCGCCTAAGGCAAAGTGCTCCGGCACGCCGATCAGAACCGCACGCGCATGCGGCTGATTAGCGCGTTCATGTCGCCGTGCTCGTTGTTGACGACCCGGCGATGGCCCCAGAGATATTCGAGGCCGAAATCGACGAACGGGACCGGCGCCCAGATCAGGTTGGCGTGGACGCTGATCAACTCCTTGTTGAGCGAGCCGCGCTGGCTGTCGCTGATGATCAGCGAGGGGATGTCGTGATGGTTGAAGCCGGCGCTGACCGACGAGCGCAGGTTGGGCGCCCAGAAATGCTGGTAGCCGACCTGCCCGCCCCACTCGACCGTGGTCTTGGCGCGCAGCGCCGCCGCTTCCGCCGCGCTTGCCAGATGCGTCGCCGGATAATTGCTGACCACCGAGAAGTTGGTGCTGCTGTTCAGGTAGCGCCCGATGCCGTCGCCATAGACGAACTGCCAGGTGATGTTGTCCTTGGCCCAGCCGAACCACAGCGGTTTGACATCGCCGCTGAAGTGGATGCCCCAGCCGGTGAATGTGCGGTCGACAAAGGCATTGTCCTTGATCTGCAGGGTCGGCCGCACGACGGCGCTGAAATCGAAATGGCCCCAGGGCTGCGGGACGTACCAGGCGAGCGTCAGATCGGGCGCCGGCGTCTTGGTCGGGTTGATCGTGCCGGACGGGCGATCGCCGGCGGGGTCGGCCCCCGAGGCATCGTCGGCGATGATGCCGGCGCCGGTGACGATATCGGTCTCCGGCGATTCCGCCGAAACCGACAAGGCGCCCGGGTAACCCCACGGCGCGAGCGGCATCGTATACCGGAGCTGTGCCAGGCGGACGACGCCGGCCGAGCCGAAATTGCCGCCGAAATCGATGGTTTCGGCGCTGGCGTCGGAATCCGAGAAGTTCGAGTTGGCTTGGCCGCCGAGGATGCCGCCCAGCGTGCCGTAGGCATAGCGCAGGCGGGGGTGCAGGCTGTCCGACACCGAGGTCGGGTCGGCGCCGCCGGGCGCGAACGCGGTCGATCCGGCCCAGTCGAATTCCATGAAGGTGCGCGCCTCGCCGTAGGCGGTCGGCGTGCGGGTCTCGAAATTGACCTTCGATTCGCGTGGGGTCATCCCGAAGATCGCCCGGCTGGTGCGCCGCGCCGCGCTGCCGTTGAGCGGGATCGCCGGGATCTGGCCGTTATTGCCGAGCGTGCTGTTGAATGGCGTGCCGCGGTTCGGGTTGCCACCGTTGAAGATGTAATCGGCCAACAGGCGGATTTCGCCGCCGACCCTGATCGAGGTATCGGTGCCGGGGATCACGAACGAGCGCGGGAAACTGCCGCCGACGAGGGCGGCTCCGGCCGTCTTGGCCACCGGGCCGCCGGGATAGGGCGCCCCCGGCGCCGGGATGCCCTGCGCCAGCTGGTCGAGGCGGCGCTGCAGCAGCTCCTGGTTGGCGCGCAAATCCGACAATTCATCGGCCCGCGCCGCCTGCGGGCCGATCGCCAGCGGCAGGGCAAACGCGCCGGCCACCGCGGCGGTAATGGCGAGGTGTCGCCCGTGCTTCATAATTCCCCCCGTGTGAACGCCTGATCGGGTTGTGTGCCGGCATCGATCGACGCGCGGCACGCAGACCAACCTTTTGGTTGGGCACCGGAGGGACACTCGTCTCGTCGCGCGAGCTTGTCCTTGCGCTACCAGATTCATCTATCTGAATGCGATGGCGATATTTGAGCGGTATATCGCTCTACCAAAAGAGTAATTTCGCCCGGCCCGGGCATCGGTTAGTTTTGCTTCGCCGACTGTCAGGCTGCGCAATCGCCTGTGCTGTGGCAAAATGGTCACGAGCGGCTGACGCGAAAGCGCCACAGTCGCCGCGAACCGAAAGATTTGGGACGAACAGAGGGGTTTCCCGTGGCGATCGAAGCGGCGGCGGCGATGACGCGGCCGACAGCGATGCTCAACCGCAGGTCATCTCCGACCCTGCCGCCGATCGCCGACGAGGCGATTGCGCTGCTCGATCTGAAAGCGGCCAGCCGCGCCGTGCGGCGAGGTCAGGAGATCATCAGCGAAGGCAAGCGCTGCACGGCGGTGTTCCTGCTCGCCGACGGCATCGCGATCCGTTATCGCATCCTGCGCGACGGGCAGCGCCAGATCATCAATCTGCTGGTGCCCGGCGATTTCGCCGGCGTCACCAGCTGTCGCTTCGAGAGCGCCCTCTATTCGATCAAGACTCTGACGCCGGCGACGGTGCTGCCGATCCCGCTCGCCCGCCTCGTCGCGCTGTTCGAGACGCATCCGCAGCTCGCCGCCAACCTGTTTTGGTCGTTCGCCTCCGAACGGGCCGTTCTCGGCGAACGGCTGATCGCGCTCGGCCGGCGCTCGGCGGCGGAGCGGATCGCGCATTTCCTGCTCGAATTATTCGTCCGGCTGCAGCGCATCGGCCTCGCCGACGAGCGCTCGTTTCGCCTGCCCGTCACCCAAGAGATGATCGGCGACGCGCTCGGCCTCAGCATTCCCTACGTCAATCGCGTACTGCAGCAGTTGCGCGCGGATGGATTGGCGCAGATCAAGGACCAGGTCGTCGTGATCGGCGATATCGATGGCCTCTCGGCCTTGGCCGATTTCGAGCACCACTACCTGCGGCCGCTGTCGATCGCCGAGGTGACGGCGGAGCGGCACTGACGCGACAGGTTACACGCCGGCCACGACGAAGCGGGCGATCAGGCGGTTGACCTCGCCCGCCTTCTCCATGTGCGGCAGGTGCCCGGCGCCGTCGATGATGTGCACCGGCAGCTGGCCGGCGAGGGCCTCGGCGTGCGCCACCGGGATGATGCGGTCGTCGCGCCCCCAGATGATCTGCGCCGGCATTGCCAGATCGGCGACGGCGTCCGCCTGCGCTTCCCACTGCACGCCATTCGCAAACCATGCGGCGGCGACGGTTTCGAGCGCCCGCTGCGCGCCGTCGAGCCGCTTGTAGCGAAGCACGTCCTCTACCATCTGGCGGCTGACCAGGGCCGGGTCATGCACCAGGAGCGTCAATACCTCCTGCATCTCGCGGCGGCGCTGCGCGCGCACGAAGCCGTCGATGAAGGCGGCGTTGATCTCAGGGCCGAACCCGGCCGCGGCGATCAGCGTCAGCCCGGCGACCCGCTCGGGTTGGTGCGCGGCGACATGCAGCGCGATGGCGCCGCCCATCGAATGGCCGACGATATGAACGCGATCGACATCGAGGGCGGCGAGCCCGGCCGCGACAGCGTCGGCGAAACTGGCGGCATCGCCGGCGCCGACTTCCTTGTCGGCGCCGCCGTGACCCGGCAGGTCGATCGCGATCGTGCGGCGGCTCTCGGCGAGCGCCGGCTGGTTGAACATCCAGGTGTTGAGGTCGGCGCCGAAGCCGTGCACGAAAACGACTGGCGCCGCCTCGCCGGCCCCGAGCTCGAGGACGCGCAGCCGCCGGCCGCCGGCGTCGAGGTCGCGCGATGCCGGCGCGCTCTCTTCCGCAGCCCCTTCCGACGCCGGCTCGGGCGCCACGAAGCCGCCGACAAAGGCGTCGACCGCACTGTCGGGTACATGCTTCGGCGCGGCGACGGCGAGCAGCGCGCCGATCGGCAAGACGGCGCCGTCCGGCGCCACGATCCGGCGCAGCGTGCCGGGTTCGCTCGCCTCGAAGACGTTGGTGATCTTGCTGGTCTCGATCTCCAGCAGTTCCTCGCCGGCGCGGTAGTCGTCGCCCTCGCGCTTGAGCCAGCCGAGGACCTTGCCCTCGGTCATCGTCAGGCCCCATTTTGGCATCGTGATCGCGGTGATCTCGCTCATCGGAAGCTGCCTTCGCTGGCCGACAGCCCCTCACCCCACCCTCTCCCCGCAAGCGGGGCGAGGGGGGACGTCGTCGCAACCGGGTTCCCTCTCCCCGCGTGCGGGGAGAGGGACAGGGTGAGGGGCACGCTCCGGCTCACCGTCCGTAGCCGTGCACCTCACGCACGGCGGCGGCGATCTTGTCCGGGCTCGGGATGTAGAGCTTTTCGAGGCTCGGGGTGAACGGCACCGGGGTGTGCGGCGCGGTGACCCGACGGATCGGCGCCTTCAGCGCGTCGAACGCCCGGTCGGCGACCAGCGCGGCGATGTCGGTGGCGATCGAGCAGCGCGGCGTCGCCTCGTCGACAATGACGAGCCGCCCCGTGCGCTCGACGCTTTCGAGGATCGTGTCCTCGTCCAAGGGCGAGGTCGTGCGCGGGTCGATCAATTCGATTTCGATGCCGTCGTTCTCCAGCGCCTCGCACGCCTCGCTCGCGTAATGCACCATGCGCGACAGCGCGACTACGGTCACGTCGTCGCCGTCGCGCACGATATTGGCTTCGCCGAAGGGGATCGTATAGGCCTCGTCCGGCACCTCGGCGCGCAAATCGTACATCAGCTTGTGCTCGCAGAAGATGACCGGGTCGTCGTCGCGGATCGCCTGGATCAACAGGCCCTTGGCGTCGTAGGCGTTCGACGGCACGACGCATTTGAGGCCGGGGACGGCGGTGAAGATGCCGTAGGGGCTTTGCGAGTGCTGCGCGGCGGCGCTCCTGCCGGCACCGATCATCGTGCGGATCACGAGCGGCGTCTTCGCCTTGCCGCCGAACATGTAGCGGAACTTGGCGGCCTGGTTGAAGATCTGGTCGAAGCAGACGCCGAGAAAGTCGGAGAACATCAATTCGGCGACCGGCCTGAGGCCGGTGACGGCGGCGCCGGCGGCGGCGCCCATGATCGCAGATTCGGTGATCGGCGTATCGATGACGCGCGCCTCGCCGAACTCGCCGAAGAGGCCCTTGGTGACCCCGAGGACGCCGCCATAGGCGTCGCGCTGCCCCTCGCTGGCCGCCCCGCCGGCGACATCCTCGCCGATCACGACGACCGTCGGGTCGCGGCGCATCTCCTGGCGCAACGCCTCATTCAGCGCCTGGCGGATCGATTTCTGCGGCATTGCAGTCTCCTGTTTGAGCGCACGGCGCTTCAGCCGCGTTCCCTCTTCCCGCTCGCGGGGAGAGGGAGATCGCCTCGTCAGTACGAAACATACACATCCGTCAGCAGCGCGGTTTCGGGCGGCACGGGCGCTTCCCTAGCGGTGGCGACGGCGCGGTCGATCAGGGCGGCGACTTCGTTGTCGACCGCGTCGAGAGCGTCGGCTTCGAGCAGGGCGGCTTCGGTGACGCGGGCGCGGAAATGCTGGAGGCAGTCGCGCTCGTCGCGCAGGCGCTTCACTTCGTCCTTGCCGCGGTAGAGCTGCGCGTCGCCCGAATGGTGGCCGTAGAAGCGGCAGGTATCGACCTCGATCGCCGACGGGCCGCCGCCCGCGCGGGCGCGCTCGACCGCCTCCCACGCCGCCTCGTGCACCGCGAAAAAATCGTCGCCGTTGACCTTTGTCGCCGGCAGACCGAAGCCGCGGGCGCGGCCGGCGATGTCGCCGCTGCCGACCGCGTAACTCCAGCCGGTGCCCTCGCCGTACTGGTTGTTCTCGAACACGAAAACCGCCGGCAGCTTTAATACCACCGCCATGTTCAGCGCCTCGAACGTCGTGCCCTGGTTCGAGGCGCCGTCGCCCGAGAAGCACACCGCGACATTGCCGGTGCCCAGGGTCTTGGCGGTCAGCGCCGCGCCGACGACGAGCGGCGGGCCGCCGCCGACAATACCGTTGGCGCCGAGCATGCCTTCGTTCAGGTCGGCGATGTGCA
>DATEKP010000133.1:0-7015 GCA_035277405.1 Allostellaceae bacterium
GCGGGTCGCCGCCCACCGCACGCAAGGCCGGCGCCAGTTGACGTTGCGCCTGCACGGCACCGGACGGCGGACGGTGCGAGTCGGATACGTTGTCGCAATGCCGCTGTGGAAGGCGAGCTACCGGCTCAGCCTGGCGGCCGATCCGCAGGCTGCGACAGCCCGATTGCAAGGCTGGGCGATATTGGAGAATTTCAGCGGCCGGGGCTGGTACGGCATCGAGCTGACCCTCTTATCCGGGAATCCGGTGACGTTTCGCCAAGCGCTCTATGAGAGCTATTACGTGCCGCGCCCCGTCGTGCCGGTCGAATCCGGCAGCCATGTGCTGCCTCCGAAGGATACCGGCGCGGTGGTGCCCGGCGGTTTTGCGATGGACGAGCAGGGGGTGCGGCAGAAGGCGGCGCTGCAGCGGCGCGATGCCGAGAACATGGCGAAGGCGATGTCCGCGCCGGCACCCGCCGCTCCTGCGCCGCCGCCGGGCCTGGCGTCCGTCGCGGCCGCTGCGGCCGAGGAGGAGGCAACGCAGATCGCTTTCACCGCACCCGGCACGGTCGATGTCGAGGCCGGGCAGAGCCTCGTTCTGCCGCTGCTCGACCGCGAATTGCCGGCGCGCCGCATCGATCTCTATCAGCCGGCGACCGACCTCCGGCATCCGCTCGCCGCGATCGAACTGAAGAACGACAGCGGCGGCGGCCTGCCGGCCGGCGTGCTGACGCTGTACCAGCAGACCACGAAGGACGGCGCGCGCTATCTCGGCGACGCCCGGCTCGCCGCGTTGCCGGCCGGCGACAAGCGGCTGCTGAGCTACGCGGTCGATACGAAGGTGACGATCGACCGCACCGCGAAGGAAGCGCAGCCGATCATCAGGGCCAAGATCGCCGATGGCGTCCTGCATATTGGCCGCGCGCTGCGTTGGACCACCGAGTACCGCGTCAAGAGCAACGCGCCGGCGGCGCCGAGCCTGATCATCGAACAGCCGCGCCGCGCCGGCGCCGAGCTGGTGCAGCCCGACCCGAAGACGATCGAGCTGGCCGCCGGCGCGTACCGCATCCCGCTGCCGCTCCCCGCCGCCGGCCAGACAAGCCTCGCGGTCGTCGAGCAGCAGCCGGTCGAGGAGACGATCCGTCTGCTCGACATCAAGGACGACCGGCTCGGCGCGCTGGTATCGTCGAGCGAGATCGAGCCCAGGCTGCGCCAGGCGCTCGAGACGCTCGCCGATCGCCGCAAGGAGGTCGGCCATCAGCACGCCGCACTCGACCGCCTGAAGCAGCAGCGCGCCCAGTTGGTCAACGACGAAACCCGGCTGCGCAACAACATCGCCGTGCTCGGCGGCGACCCGGCGCTCAAAAAACGCATGCTCGACAAGTTCGCCGAGACCGAGACCGCGATCGAGGCTGCATCGGCGGCGGAAGCGAAGGCGACCGAAACGCTCGCCGCCGCCGAGCGCGACCTCGCCGCCTATGTCGCCGGGTTACAAATATGACCCCAGGCTGCCGTCCCGGCGAAGGCCTCGCGCAAGCGGAATCCAGGAACAGCCGACATACGGCCCGCTCTGGGCGTGCGCTTCCGCGGGGGTGAAGATGATGGGATCGCACCCGGTCTAGGCGATAAGAAACGACCCTGCGGTCGCGCGCCGCACCACCTGGGATTGCGAGGGCGGCGGTGCTATGTTTTGCGCCATGCGCCGCCGCTTCGAAATCCGCCTGCACGACGCCACCCTGATCGCCTGCGCCGCGGCGCTGGCGGCGCTGGTCTACGCGGAAGGGTGGATCTGGCCGTTGAAAGCCGCCGCCGTGTTGATCCCGGTGTCGCTGCTGATCAGCTGATCCGTTAGACTAGCGCGCGTCGCGAGCCAGGCCGGGGGGCACGACTTCGAGGCTCGAATTGTCGCGCTTCGGCCGCGCCTCATCG
Source organism: Allostellaceae bacterium (assembly GCA_035277405.1). GTDB lineage: Bacteria > Pseudomonadota > Alphaproteobacteria > ATCC43930 > CGMCC-115725 > DATARH01. The sequence continues at coordinate 1,909 of DATEKP010000133.1, forward strand.
AGCGGCGTGCCGTGCACCAGGTAATACAGGTTCTCGGCGATGTTGGTCGCGTGATCACCGATCCGCTCGATGTTCTTGGCCATGAACAAGAGGTGCGTATAGACGCCGATGTTGCGCGGCTCCTCCATCATGTAGGTCAAGACTTCGCGGAACAGGCTCGAATACATCTCGTCGAGCTCTTCATCGCGGGTCCATACCGCAATCGCCTTGTCGGCGTCGCGCGCGGCATAGGCCGCGATCACGTCGCCGATCAGCAGCAAGGCGAGCTGCGCCATGCGCGGCAGCGCGTGCACCGGCGGGATCGGCGGCAGTTGCGACAACGGGATCGAGCGCTTCGCGACATTGGCGGCGTAATCGCACATGCGTTCGAGATCGCTGGCGATCTTCAGCGCGGCGACGATCTCGCGCAGATCGCGCGCCATCGGCTGGCGCAACGCCAGCAACCTCACCGCGAGATTGTCGAGATCGCGTTCGAGCCGATCGACCTTGTCGTCGTCGGAGACGACGCGCGCGGCCAGCACGCTGTCGCGCGTCGCGACCGCCTCGACCGCCGCCTTCAGCTGGCTCTCGGCGAGGCCGCCCATCTCGACGATGATGTTGCTGAGCCGCGCCAGCTCGTCGTCGTAGCTCTTGATGATGTGCTCGGCAGCCATTCCCGTCCCCGCGCTCACCCGAACCGCCCGGTGATGTAGTCTTCCGTGCGGCGCTCCTTCGGATGCGTGAAGATATGCTCGGTCTCGTCGAATTCGATCAGCTCGCCGAGGTAAAGAAAAGCCGTGTAATCCGAGCTGCGCGCCGCTTGTTGCATGTTGTGCGTCACCATGGCGATGCAATAGTCAACCTTCAGTTCCGCGATCAACTCCTCGATGCGCTGGGTCGAGATCGGGTCGAGCGCGGACGCCGGCTCATCGAGCAGCAGCACTTCGGGCTCGACGGCGATCGCCCGCGCGATGCACAGCCGCTGCTGCTGTCCGCCCGAGAGGCCGAGGCCGCCGGCGCGCAATTTCCCCTTGACCTCGTCCCACAACGCGGCGCGGCGCAACGCCTGTTCGACGCGCCCGTCGAGTTCCGATTTCGGCAGCCGCTGGTAGAGCCGGATGCCGAACGCGATGTTGTCGTAAACCGACATCGGGAACGGTGTCGGCTTCTGGAACACCATGCCGATCTTCGCGCGCAGGAGGTTGAGGTCGAGGCCCGGCGCCAGGATGTTCTCGCCATCGAGCAGCACTTCGCCACTCGCCCGCTGGCCCGGATAGAGCTCGTAGATGCGGTTGAGGGTCCGCAGCAGGGTGGATTTGCCGCAGCCCGATGGGCCGATGAACGCCGTGACCCGCCGGTCGTAGAGCGGCAGGCTGATGTCGCGCAGCGCCTGAAACGTCCCGTAAAAAAACCCCAGATTGCGGGTCTCGATTTTGGCGCGGGGCGCCGCCATCTGCCGCGCCGGGTCGATGTCCGGCCGGGTCATCGCTTGAAGCTGCTCCACGCCGCCAGGATGCGCGCGGTGATGTTGAGCACCAGGATCGCAGCGGTGATCAACAGCGCCCCGCCCCAGGCGAGGCTTTGCCAATCCGCGTAGGGGCTCAGCGCAAACTGGAAGATGACGACCGGCAGGTTGGCGATCGGCTTGTTGAGATCGGTGCTCCAGAACTGATTGTTGAGCGCGGTGAACAACAGCGGCGCCGTTTCCCCGGAAATCCGCGCGAACGCGAGCAGCACGCCCGTGACGATGCCTTGGATCGCGGCGCGGTAGGTGACGGTCGCGATGATGCGCCAGCGCGGCGCGCCGAGCGCCGCCGCCGCCTCGCGCAACGCGTCCGGCACCAGGCGCAGCATATCCTCGGCGGTGCGCACGATCAGCGGGATCATGATGATCGCAAGCGCCAGCGCGCCGGCCCAGGCGGAGAAATGCCCGGTGCGCAGCACCAGCGCCTGATAGACGAACAGGCCGATGATGATCGACGGGGCGCTCAGCAGGATGTCGTTGACAAAGCGGACGACGGCGCCGAACCAGCGGCCCCTTGCATATTCGGCGAGGAACGTGCCTGCGAGAATACCGGTCGGCGTGCCGATCAGGGTCGCGATACCGGTCATGATCAGGCTGCCGGCAATGGCGTTCGCCAAGCCTCCGGCGCTGCCGGGCGGCGGCGTCATCGCGGTGAACAGCGACGGGCGCAGCGCGCCGATGCCGTTGGTCAGCAGCGTCCACAGCACGAGGCCGAGCCATAACAGCCCGAACGCGGTGGCGACGACCGACAGCGCCATGGCAAGCCAGTTGGTGAGTCGGCGGCGCTGATAAAGCGTCATCCAATCAGCCTCGGGCCGGCCGCGGGCCGCGCAGCAGCAGCAGTCTCGCCGCCGCCAACACGACAAACGTGATCAGGAACAGAATGAGGCCGAGCGCCACCAGCGACGATATGTAGAGATCGCCGGTGGCCTCGGTGAATTCGTTGGCGAGCGCGGCGGAGATCGTCGTGCCCGGTTGCAGGATCGATGCGTGGATGCGGTGCGCGTTGCCGATCACGAAGGTTACCGCCATCGTCTCGCCGAGCGCTCGGCCGAGGCCGAGCAGAATGCCGCCGATGACGGCGGTCCGGGCATAAGGCAGCACGACCCGCCAGACCAGCTCCGCCGTCGTCGCGCCGAGCGCATAGGCGCTCTCTTTGAGCACCGAGGGCACGGTCGCGAACACCTCGCGCATAACCGCGGCGATGAACGGCAACACCATGATCGCCAGGATGAACCCGGCCGTCAGCATCCCGATGCCGAGCGGCGGCCCGGTGAACAGCGCGCCGATGCCGGGCACCGCGCCGAGCGTCGCGATCAGCGCCGGTTCGACCCGGTCCTGAAAAAACGGCGCCAGCACGAACAGGCCCCAGATCCCGTAGATGACGCTCGGGATGGCCGCCAGGAGGTCGATTGCCGTCGCCAGTGGCCGCCGCAGCCAACGCGGGCATAATTCGGTGATGAACAGGGCGATGCCGAACGCCACCGGGATGCCGATCAGCATCGCGATCGCCGACGTCACCAACGTCCCGTAGATCGCCGCCAGCGCGCCGAATTTCCCGGTGACTGGGTTCCACGCTTGGGTGACGACAAAGCCGAGGCCGAAATGGCGCAGCGCCGGCCAGGCTCCCGCCGCCAACGAGGCGGCGATGCCGGCGAGGATTAGCAGCACCACCAGCGCGAACAGAAAGGTCAGCGCACGAAACGCGCTGTCGCCGAAGCCGCCGCGCGGCCGCCTCGCGGCGCGGTACGGTGCCGCCGCCTCAGCCGCCACGCCACTGCCTCCCGGCGCATTCGCGGCGAGTAACAATGATCATGGTGTCGTCATGCCCGGACTTGTTCCGGGCATCAATCGAAACCGCGTGACGCCGAACCAATCGCTCTGATGGCCGGGTCAAGCCCGGCCATGACGGCGGAGGGGAGCCATCATAGACGACCGATCACTTCGCGGGCGGGCCAGAGCCGGCGGCGGCCTCACGCACCGGCTTGCCGTCGGGGCCGACGATTGTTTGCCAGCTATGCTCGACCAGGGCGACGACATTGTCCGGCATCGGCACGTAATCCAGCGCCTCGGCCATCTTGTCGCCGTTGCGGTAGGCCCAATCGAAAAAGCCCAGCGCCGCTCGCGCGGCGTCCGGCTTCGCCTGCTGCTTGTGCATCAGGATGAAACTGGCGCCGGTGATCGGCCAGCTGTCCTGTCCCGGCTGGTCGGTCAGCAGCAGATAAAAGCCCGGCGCCTTGGCCCAGTCGGCATTGGCGGCGGCGGCCTGGAAGCTCTTGGCGTCGGGGGCGACGAAGGCGCCGGCGCGGTTCTTCAGCAGCGTGTACGTCATCTTGTTCTGCTGCGCATAGGCGTATTCGACATAGCCGATCGCGCCGTCGGTGCGGCCGACCAGCGCCGCGACGCCCTCATTGCCCTTGCCACCGATGCCGCCCGGAAATTCGACCAGCGTGCTCTCGCCAACCTGGTCCTTGAAGGCGGGATCGACCTCCGACAGGTAGTGCGTGAAGATGAAATTAGTGCCCGAGCCGTCCGAGCGGTGCACCGTGGCGATCGCCTTGTCGGGCAGCGCGACGCCGGAATTGAGCGCGGCGAGCGCCGGGTCGTTCCATTTGGCGATCGTGCCGAGATAGATGCCGGATAGGGCCTTGCCGTCGAGCCTCAGCTCGCCCGGCTTGATCCCCGGCAGGTTGACGACGAGGACGACCCCGCCCATCACCATCGGCCATTGCTGCAAGCCGGCGCTTTGCAGCATCGTCGGCGTCAGCGGCATGTCGGAGGCGCCGAAATCGACGGTGCGCGCGGTGATCTGCTTGATGCCGCCGCCCGAGCCGATCGATTGATAATTGAGCTTGACGCCGGTCTTGGCGGCGTAGGCTTCCGCCCATTTGGCGTAGACCGGGTAGGGAAAGGTGGCGCCGGCGCCGGTGATCTCGACGGCGCCGGCCGGACTTATGACGGCAAAAGCGGCAATCGCCGCCAGCCAGAGTGTACGAACATAAGCCAAAGCTCCCTCCATAGCGGTGTCGCGGCATCTCCCCCCGATCCGCGGCGGTCCGGGCGTCGCGCGAGGCAGGTCCCGGCCGCAGGAGCTTTTCTGGTGCAATCACCATTGCAAACCGGAGCACACCGGTTCGCTCACCTGCAACGATTATAGCACGGGCGCGCTATTTGCGCCGATCGCCGGGCATTTCCGCCGGGACTTCAGCGAATCGCGTCGTGCGCCGCGAGGGCGGCCAGATTGACCACGTCGGAGACGGTGGCGCCGGTGTTGACGATCTGCACCGGGCTGGCGAGGCCGATTAAGAGCGGCCCGACCGCGGTGCCGCCGCCCAGCAATGGCAGGAGCTTGGCGGCGATGTTGGCGCTGTGCAGTTCCGGCATGACCAGGATGTTGGCCGGGCCGGAAAGGCGGCAGAACGGGTAGAGCTGCCGCATCAGCCGCTGGTCGAGCGCAACGTCGGCGCTCATCTCGCCGTCGTATTCGAAGCCGGCCTCGCGCCGGTCGAGCAGGGAAACGGCCTCGCGCACCCGCTCGCCATGCGCCCCCATCGGGTTGCCGAAATTCGAGTACGACAACAGCGCGACGCGCGGCTCCAGTCC
>DATEKP010000134.1:0-3741 GCA_035277405.1 Allostellaceae bacterium
ACCTCGCCGCGGTCGCAACCGAGGACGTGCTGACCCGCCGCGCCGCCGCCGCCGGGCTGACCCGCGTCGCCGAGGCGCGCGTGCCGCTCGCCGACGCCGAGGATGCCCGCCTCGTTGCATTCCGCCCCGGCGACGGCGGCAGCGAGCATCTGGCGATCCTGATCGGCGCCCCCGACCCGGAAGCTCCGGTATTGGTGCGGCTGCACTCGTCGTGCTTCACCGGCGACGTCTTGTCGAGCCTCCGATGCGATTGCGGCGAGCAATTGCGCGGCGCGATCGCGGCAATCGCCGAAGCCGGCGGCGGCGCGCTGCTCTATTTGGCGCAGGAGGGGCGCGGCATCGGCCTCGTTAACAAATTGCGCGCCTATCAGTTGCAGGATGCCGGGTTCGATACGCTCGACGCCAACGAGCAACTGGGCTTCGACGCCGACGAGCGGGTCTACCTGCCGGCCGCCGAGATGCTGCGGCAACTCGGCTTCCGCACCGTGCGCCTCCTGACCAACAACCCCGACAAGGTCGCCGCCTTGGAACGATACGGCATCCGCGTCGTGGAGCGCGTGCCGCACGTCTTCCCGGCCAACGGCCACAACGAACGCTACCTGCGCACCAAAGCCACCCGCAGCGGGCATCTGCTGTAAGCGCGAACGCCGCATGGCACGGCCGATTCGCGCTGCGGCGCATTGTCACGCGCGCCGCCGACGCACGCGAAAAGCTTGCGCGCGAGCCGATCTGCCGCGTGCCGCCGCGCCGGGCTTGGCGGCTTGCCGGCGAGAGGGTGCCGCCATACATTACGGGCCTCGGCGCAACAGCAGAAAGGAGGTGATCCTGTGTCTTACGATCAACCGCGGTCGTCCGCTGCCGTGACCAGGATCCCTGCATTCGCGGAGGTCCTCGCCTGAACGGGCGCCGGCCTGACCGCCGGTTTCGTAGAAAGGCCGCCCCTCACCGGGCGGCCTTTCCATTTCCGGCGAACGCGACCGGCTCGCCGCCGATGAAATGCCCGACCGGCTTCAGGCTGTCGATGCGGTCGCACACGATCTTCAGGATGGCTAGCATCGGCGTCGAAAGTACGGCGCCGACCACGCCCCACAGCCAATACCAGAAGATGACCCCAATCGTGACCAGCACCGGGTTCACCGTAAACCGCGCCGCCAGCAGCATCGGCGTGATCGTCTCACCCTCGACGAGGTGGATCAGCAGATAGAGGACGGCCGGCAGAAACGCCGCCCATAGCGGCTCGATCGTCACCACCCCGGCGACGATGAAGATCAGCACTCCGGCGGTCGGGCCGAGGATCGGCACGTAATTCAGCACGAACGCAACCGTGCCCCACAACAGCGGGTCGCCGAGCCCGGTCAGCCACGCCATCGCGCCGGTGGCGATACCGACCAGCGTGTTCATGACCGTGATCGTCGCCAGATAGACCGAGATGTCGTGCTCGATCTCGCGCGCGATATTGACCGCCTGCCGCTTCTCCTTGAAGCCGGGCAGGATATCGATCAGCCGCCGCAGAAACTGCTCGCCGGCAACCAGCACGAAGAACAGCACCAGCAGCGTCGTGAACGCGCCGCCGGCCAACAGCCGCACTTGGTGCAGCACGAGTTGCGGCAGGCTTGTTCCCTGCACCACAACCGCGGAATTGCCTTGCCCCGGCGAGAGGTCCTGGATGTGCTTCAAAGCGCTTTGCAGCGAGCGCACGCCGGCGCTCAAGAAATGCAGCTTCTCCTGCAGCTTGGGGATCATCAGCGGCAAGTTGCCGATCCAGTTGGTGAACGGGCCCGACAGCAGCAGGCCGAAGCCGATGAACAAAGCGACCAGCGCCAGCACGATGACGAGCGCCGCCAGCATGCGCGGCAGGCCGAGCCGCAAGAGCAGCCGCAGCACCGGCTGGAACACCTGGTTCAGCACGAAGGCGAGGACGATCGGCAACACGATTTCGGCGGCGGCGTAGGCCGCCGCCAACAACGCCAGCGCCAACAGCCCGCCGAGAAAGACGGTTCGCGGCTCGGGCGCCCGCTCCGCGACTGCAGCGTCGGGATCGGTCTGCACAGGCGGCGGCGCAGTATCCGGCATGGTCCGATATCCTGCCCGCCGCCCGATGCGGGCAGCGCCGGCGCTAGTCCAAACCGCCGCCGGTACCCGCCGGTTCCCGGAAGGCCAGGAAATCAGCCTGAGGGTTGGTCGCCCGGTTCGCCGAGGGGGAAGCCATGCGCGTTGAGCCAGGTCGCAAAGCCTGTGCCCTCCGGGACCGCTGCCTGGCGCGCCTTGTCTTCCGACCAGCCGTAGAACGCGGCGATGCCGAAGCGCGCAGGATCGCGCTGGCGATCCTTGATCGAATGGCGCGCATCGCGCCGCCGATCGTAATCATCGACCGCCTCGGCCAGCCGCGATTCGTCGTAATGGTCGATGTGCACGGTCGCGGCGGGGGGCAGGCGCATGCTGACGAAGCCCTGCTGCGCCGGCCAGCCGAGGCACAGTCCGGCCACCGGAAACACCCTGTCCGGCAATCCGAGAATTTCGCCGACCTCGGCAATGCGGTTGCGCAACACGCTGATCGGGCAGGTGCCGAGGCCCAGCGTTTCGGCGGCCAGCACGCAGGTTTGCAGGGCCAGCGCAGCATCGATTGTAGCGTTGAAGAAGCCTTCGAGCGCGCCGTTGTCGAGCGGGTGCTCGCGCCATTCGCCGATGCGTTCGAGCCGCCGCGCATCGCCGAGAAACACCAGAAACACCGGAGCCGCGCCGATCCACGGCATGTCCGGAAACAGTACAGCCAGCCGGTCGCGGCGGCTGCGGCCCTTGACCCAGATAACCGAGGCCTGCTGGAAATCCGATTTGGACGAGGCTGAAAACGCCGCCGTCAGCAGCAAGCGCACCAGCGAATCGGGCACCGCGCGCTCGCTGTAGCGGCGCTGCGTGCGCCGTACCATGACGCGCCGCAACCACGGTTCATCCGGCACCTCACCGCCGAGCTCGACATCCTGCCCGAAGCGGGCGCGCAATTCGTCGTCGTAGGGGCTGGGCATCGCTGTCTTCTCCTTTCCCGAATCAATCTCGGGCGCTGCCGCGCATACCAAAATACCCTCTTCCCGACCGGGGAGAGGGCAGGGTGAGGGAGGGAACCGCGGTACAGCGCCGCCGCCCTCACCCACCGAGCGCTGCGCGCTCGGTCCCCCCTCTCCCGCAGTGCGGGAGAGGGTTTCATCCTTCCCTGCGACGAGCGGGGAGCCTACAAGAAAGGGCGCAGCAGGAGCCGCCGATGCCCGATACGCTCACCACCAATTCGCAGATCATCGCCGCCTACCGCGCCGCGACGCCCGGCTCGGCGGCGCGCGCCGCGCGCGCGGCCGAGATGTTTCCCTCCGGCATCACCCACGATTCGCGCTACATCGAACCCTACGGCCTCTACATCGCCCGCGCCCAGGGGCCGCGCAAATGGGATGTCGACGGCCGCTGCTACGTCGATTATTTCGGCGGCCACGGCGCCCTTTTGCTCGGGCATTGCCATCCCGAGGTCATGGCGGCGGTGCACGCCCAGCTCGACCGCGGCACGCATTACGGGGCGAGCCACGAGCTCGAGATCGCGTGGGCGGCGCTGGTGACGCGGCTGATCCCGTCTGCCGAGCGGGTGCGCTTCACCAGTTCCGGCACCGAGGCAACCCTGATGGCTGTGCGGCTTGCCCGCGCCTTCAGCGGCAAGCAGAAACTGATCCGCTTCAATTATCATTTTCACGGCTGGCACGA
>DATEKP010000135.1:0-7138 GCA_035277405.1 Allostellaceae bacterium
GTGAATCCACCACTTTGCACCAACAACAAATGCCCCTTGGCCGGACTTGATCCGGCCACCCACGTCTGCTTTTGCCGCTGCGGGTTGATCAAAAGACGTGGACGGCCGGGTCAAGCCCGGCCGAGGGGGATTGTGCAGGCGAAGCGGGATGCTCCGCGAGGGGCACCCGTCACATGATCCTCTTTCCGGCGATCGACCTCAAGGGTGGCGCCTGCGTGCGGCTGCTGCGCGGCGACATGGCGAGCGCCACCGTCTTCAACGACGACCCAGCGGACCAGGCACGGCAATTCGCCGAGATGGGCTTTTCATGGCTGCACGTGGTCGATCTCGACGGCGCCTTTGCCGCCCGTTCGGTCAATGGCGAGGCGGTGCGGGCGATTCGCCGCGCGGTCGATGTCAAAATCCAGCTTGGCGGCGGCATCCGCGACCGCGGCGCGATCGACCATTGGCTCGATCTCGGCATCGATCGCGTCGTGCTCGGCACCGCGGCGCTGCGCCAGCCCGAGCTGGTGCGCCGCGCCGCCGCCGATTACCCCGGTCGCATCATCGTCGGCATCGATGCGCGCGGCGGGCGGGTGGCGGTCGAGGGCTGGGCCGAGACCACCGACATTGCCGCCATCGATCTGGCGCGGCGCTTCGCCGATGCCGGAGTGGCGGCGCTCGTCTACACCGACATCGCCCGCGACGGCGCATTGACCGGCATCGACGCGGAGGCGATCGCCGCCTTCGCGCGCGCGGCCGGGTTGCCGGTCATCGCCTCGGGCGGCATCGCCTCGCTGGCCGATATCGCGGCCCTCGCCGCCCGCGCGGCGGACGGCATCGCCGGCGCGATCTGCGGCCGCGCCCTCTATGACGGCCGGCTCGATGCGCGGGCGGCACTGGAGGCCGCGGCATGCTGAAGATGCGCGTCATTCCGTGCCTCGACGTCAAGGACGGGCGCGTCGTCAAGGGCGTCAATTTCGTCGATCTGGCGGACGCCGGCGACCCGGTCGAGCAGGCCCGCCTCTACGACCGCGAGGGCGCCGACGAACTCTGCTTTCTCGACATCACGGCGAGCCACGAGGAGCGCGATACGCTGTACGACGTCGTCCGCTGCACCGCCGAGCAGTGCTTCATGCCGTTGACCGTCGGCGGCGGCGTGCGCACGTTGGAGGACATCCGCAAATTGCTGCTGGCCGGCGCCGACAAGGTGTCGATCAATACCGCGGCCGTGGCGCGCCCCGAATTCGTGCGCGAAGCGGCCGAGAAATTCGGCAGCCAGTGCATCGTCGCGGCGATCGACGCCAAGGCCGAGGCTCCCGGCAAATGGGGCGTTTTCACCCATGGCGGCCGGCGGCCGACCGGCCTCGATGCGATCGCGTGGGCCTGCCGGCTGACGGATTACGGCGCCGGCGAAATCCTGCTGACCTCGATGGACCGCGACGGCACCAAGGCAGGCTTTGACATTGCGCTGACCCGCGCCGTCGCCGACGCGGTGCGCGTGCCGGTCATCGCCTCGGGCGGCGTCGGCACGTTGGACCATCTCGTCGAGGGCATCCGCGACGGCCACGCCACCGCCGTGCTCGCCGCCTCGATTTTTCACTACGGCACGTTCTCGATCGGCGCGGCGAAAGCCCGCCTCGCCGCCGCCGGCATCCCGGTGCGGCCCTGACCATGCGTGAAATCCATTTATGTCTTTTCCCTCTCCGCCCCTGGGGGCGGAGAGGGCAGGGTGAGGTGGGGGATTCCAGAGCGCTTGCCGATACCCACCTCACCCTCCCACTCGCTGACGCGAGCGGGACCCTCCCTCTCCCCCCTGAAGGGCGGAGAGGGGCTTGGGGTTGAGCGATGGCCGACGATCTGGGGGCGGCGCTGGAGCGGCTGTGGCGAGTCATCGCGGCGCGGCGCGGCGCCGACACGGCCACGTCCTATACCGCGCGGCTGCTCGCGGCCGGCGCCGCTATGGCCGCGAAAAAGTTCGGCGAGGAAGCGGTCGAGGCGGTGATCGAGGGGGTCAGGGCCGATCGGCCGGCTTTGGTGCGCGAGAGCGCCGACGTGCTCTATCACCTGCTCGTGCTGTGGGCCGCTGCCGGCATTTCGCCCGACGAGGTTGCCGCCGAACTCGCCCGGCGCGAAGGCATTTCGGGCATCGCCGAAAAGCGCACCCGGCGGCAGACGTGACATTCGGATGGGGATCATGGCCAACCAGCTGAAGGACAAGCTCGCCGCGCAGTCGCTCGTCACCGCGATGTCGGCGCACAACCCCTTATCGGCGCGGCTCGCCGAGGAGGCGGGGTTCGACGCGATCTGGGCGAGCGGCTTCGAATTGTCGGCGGCCTACGGCGTGCCCGATGCGAGCCTCCTATCGTTCACCCAGCATCTCGACATGACGCGCGCGATCGTCGAGCAGACCGCGATCCCGATGATCGCCGACCTCGACACCGGCTACGGCAACGCGATCAACGCCGCCCATGTCGTCGGCGCCTATGCGCGGGCCGGCGCGGCGGCGGTCGTGATCGAGGACAAGACCTTCCCGAAGGACACCAGCCTCCTGGCCGGCGCCCGGCAGGAACTGGTGCGCATCGAGGAGTTCCAGGGCAAGATCGAAGCGGCGCGCGCGGCCGGCGCGGCGCACGACCTCGTCGTCATCGCCCGCACCGAGGCGCTGATCGCCGGTCTCGGCATCGACGAGGCGCTCAGGCGCGGTGCCGCCTATGCCGAGGCCGGCGCCGATCTCGTGCTGATCCATTCGAAGCAGAAGACGCCGGACGAGATCGTCGCCTTCACCGAGCGCTGGCCCGGCCGGGTGCCGCTCGTCATCGTGCCGACCGCTTATCCCGAGCTGACCGAGGAGAAGGTGCGCGCGCTCGGCAAGATCCGGCTCGTCATCTACGCCAACCACGCGGTGCGCGCCGCGGTCGCCGCGATGCGCGAAACCTTCGCCGCGATCCGCCGCGACGGCGGCATCCACCACGTCGACAAGCGCATCGCTTCGGTCGAGGACATCTTCGAATTGCAGCACGTCCCGGCGATGAAGGCGGCGGAGAAGAAATACCTGCGGTAACCCTTCCCCCTCACCCCAACCCTCTCCCCCGGTGGGCGAGAGGGAGAGCAGCGTGCCCGCGGCGATCAGCTGTGCATCGCGATGCAGGCGCCGCCGGCGCCGCGGATGCGACGGCACAGCGCGTCGGCGGCGGCGCGTGAGCCGGCCGGCAGGCGGACCTGATAGAATCTTCGCGTGCCGCGGCTGCGCAGCAGGCGGCCGATGATCATCGGCCGCGCCTCGCCGATAACGCCGGCATAGCGGCGCGCCGCGCGCTCGAACGAGGCGAGCGCGATGGCTTTGGAGAAATTGCCGGCGAGCTGCACGCCCCACGGCGCCAGCGGCGCCGCCTCCGCCTCTTCCGCCGCGCCGCCGCGCCGCAACTCGGCGATCACCGCAACGCACGATTCGCCCGCCGCCGGGTCAGCCGCCGCCTCGGGAGCAGCACTGCCGGAGCTGCGCCACTCCTCGGCGCCGCGTTCAGTCACGAAGCGAACGTAGGCGCGCGTTTCGGCCGGCAGGCCGGCCTGGCCGCGCAGCCAGTCGGCGACCCGCGCAGCGCCGGCGTTGTAGGCCGCCGCGGCGATGCCGAGATTGCCGAAGCGTCGGCGCAGGTCGGCGATCAGCCGCGCCGCCTTCGGGATCGCCTGCTCGGGGTCGAACGGGTCGGCAAGGCCGCGCGAAGCGGCCGTCGCCGGCATGAACTGGGCGATTCCCTGCGCCCCGGCCGGGCTGATCGCGCCGGCGCGGAAGCTGCTCTCGCGCCAGATCACGCGGGCCAGGAACGCGACCGGCAGGCGATTGGCGCGAGCCGAAGTCTCGATCAGCCGGCACACCGCATCGGCAAGCGGCTCCATCTCCGCCGCGCGCGCGGCTGCGGCCGATGTGACGGCGACAAGTGCGAGCAACACCGTCGCACAGCAGGCTCGCGGCGGGCGTCGTCTCACGGCGGCGGCGGACGCCCGGCCTCGGGATAGTATTGCGGCGCCTCGCGGCGGTCGTACATGCCGTAATCCCTGACGATCCTGACCCGGCGCAGCCGCGCCCGGTCGGGCAGGGCGACCCCTGCCTCGAATGCCTCGGCGGCGGCGAGGTCGCGCCACGAGAGGACAAGGATGGCCTCGCCCGGCGACAGCACCGCATCGAACACGTCCCAGGCGACGAGGCCATCGGCGTCCGGCACCAGCCCGAGCCATCGCGCCACCTCGACCGGCTCGGTCTGCGCCACCCAATCGGCCGCCCGCCTGCCGTCAATCAGCGTGACCGTAGTGGCCGCTCCGGTTTCGGTCTCGTCGAGCCGCTGCTCAGGCAATGCCTGCCCGGGTGGCAACTTGGTATCGCGGGTCAATTGGCCGACTCGAAGATGATAATCGAACAGGATGTCGGTACGCCCCTTGGCCTGCACCTCGTGGTGGGAGGCCCGGGTGCGCCAGCGGACCAGCGCCTTCTCGTCGCGCCACCCCGACAGCGAGACGAGCCACCCCCCGCGTGTCAGGCTGCGATAGCGGAAATTGTCGACGAACCCCTCGATGCGCTCCAGCTCCGGCCGCAGCATGCGTGCGTGACCGAGATAGGCGTCCCATTGGTCGGGTTTGGGGCAGACCTCGAAGATCACCGCGAACATTAGGGCACCTCCGCGCTAAGACGCACTTCCGATCGCGTTGCGCCGCATTGCCGAGATTGCGTCGTCGCCGCGCTCCTCGCAATGACGCCTCATGTGTCGTTGCGAGCGAAGCGAAGCAATCCGATGCCAAAGGCATGGTGCGGCGAGCGCCGCATCGGCGCCAAGGTTCGAGATTGGCGCGGCATCATGGCTCCGTGATAGCCTCGCCGGCGGATCATCATCGGAAGGTCAGCCATGGCCGTACGCCTCGTCGTCTCGATTACCGCCGCGCCCGGCAGGGGCGCCGAGTTCGCCCGCGCCTTCGCGCCGCGCTGCGAGCAGTCGCGCAAGGATCAGGGCTGCCTGCAGTTCGACATCTTTCAAAGTGTCTCCGACCCCGACAAGTTCGCGCTGCTGGAGTTGTGGGAGAGCCCGGAGGCGCTCGCCAATCACGCCAAATTGCAGGCGGCGCGCCCACCCCTGCCGGAGGGGCTGCGCGCCGGCGCCGGCGAGCGCGAGGATTACGAATACCGCCGCACGCGCTAGGCCTCGAGCGGCCGGGCGTCTTGAATCGCCGCCGCCCGCTCCCACCTTTCGCGCCAACAATCGATCCGGGCCCCGCTGGCGAGGACCCCGACATGGGGTCGGACAACCTCGCGATGTCGGATCGCCGCGTTCCGCGCCGCCGCGCCTGGACCGGGAATGTCGGGGCCCAGCCGATCGCCCTTTCGACAGACCGCCGGCTTCCTCGCGCACGCGTGCCGCGGCAGCGTGCAGCCGTGCTGATGCAGGAGAGGGTGATGAAGAGCTTCGTCGAACGCGAAAAGGCATTCGAGGCCGAGTTCAAGCGCAATGAGGAGTTGGCGTTTCGCCTCGCCGCCCGGCGCAACAAGCTGTTCGGCTTGTGGGCGGCGTCAAGGATGGGCATTCCGGCCGGGGAAGCGGCGGACTCCTATGCCAAGACAGTCGTGGCGGCGGATTTCGAGGCGCCGGGCGATGGCGATGTCGTCGAGAAGGTGCGCGCCGATCTGACGGGCAGCGGCATCGAGTTGAGTGAAAAGGAATTGCGCGCCGAACTCGAACGCGCAGCGGCCGAGGCGCGCGCCCAGCTTTCGGGACCCTGAACCGGAAAGCTGCAGCCGGATGGGTGGCGGCTGAGGCGGGGTGACGGGCATGGAATGGCTGGCCGACCCGGAGATTCTGGCAAGCCTTGTCACGCTGACCGCCCTCGAGATCGTGCTCGGCATCGACAATCTGGTGTTCGTCGCGATCCTCGCCGGCCGCCTGCCGCCGGACCGGCAGAAGCAGGGGCGCCAACTCGGCCTTGCGCTGGCGCTGATCACCCGGCTGGCGCTGCTCGCTTCGGTCGCCTGGATCATCGGTCTGACCCGGCCGGTGTTCGCGATATTCGGCCATCCGTTTTCCTGGCGCGATGTGCTGCTGACCGGCGGCGGCTTCTTCCTGCTCTATAAGGGCACCAAGGAGATCCATCACCGCCTCGAGGGCGACGATACCGACGAGACCGCGCGCGGCGGCCAGCCGCGCTCCTCGTTCGCCGCCGTCGTCGTGCAGATCATGCTGCTCGACATCGTGTTCTCGCTGGACAGCGTGATCACGGCCGTCGGCATGACCGAGATATTCTGGGTTATGGCGGCCGCGATCATCATCGCGGTCGCCATCATGCTGGCCGCCTCTGGTCCGCTGACCGGTTTTATCGAGCGCTATCCGACCGTGAAGATGCTGGCGCTGAGCTTCCTGCTGCTGATCGGCATGGCGCTGATCGCGGACGGCGCCGGCGTGCACGTCCTCAAGGGGTATATTTATGCTGCGATCGGTTTCTCGATCGGCGTCGAGGCCCTGAACCAGCTCGCGGCGCGCTGCCGCAGATCGCGCACGGGATCACGCGGAGGCCGCGAAGCAAAAGCGACGCGGTCGCAATAGGCGGACCCTCGGCGCCGGCCGTGCTAGATAGTGCGCGGCCACCGAGGAGGGACGGCGATGACGCGGATGACGGGCGGCGGCGCGCTGGTCGAGATGCTGTGCCGGCACGGGATCGACACTCTGTTCGCCTTGCCTGGCGTGCAGAATGACGCGTTGTTCGTCGCGCTCTACGACGCCGGAGACAAGTTGCGGGTGATCCATCCGCGCCACGAGCAGGCGGCCGCCTACATGGCGTTCGGCTATGCCCGCGCCGCCGGGCGGCCCGGCGCCTATGCCGTCGTGCCGGGACCGGGCCTCCTCAACACAACGGCCGCGCTTGCGACCGCCTATGCGACGAACGCGCCGGTTTTGTGCATCTCGGGGCAGATTCCGTCCACCCTGATCGGCCGCGGCTTCGGCCTGTTGCACGAGGTGCCGGACCAACTGACGATATTGCGCGGCCTGACCAAATGGGCCGAGCGCATCGACCATCCGAGCGAAGCCGGCAAGCTCGTCAACCAGGCGTTCCGCCAGATGGCGGACGGGCGGCCGCGCCCGGTGGCGCTGGAAATGCCGCTCGACATCATGGCGCT
>DATEKP010000136.1:0-8522 GCA_035277405.1 Allostellaceae bacterium
TGTTTGGCCGCCGCGAGCCCGCCGGCCGCCTGCCGAGCCGCATCGCGCGCTTCGCCGGCACCCTGCCGCGCCGCGACGCCAGGGAACCGGAGGCGGACCGCGCCCTGCGCCGCGTTTCCGAGCCCTGGCCGCCGGTGACGACGCTGGAAGGCGCCTCACCCTACCGCGCGCGGTTTCACAATGGTGCCAACCTATTCCCTCGCCGCTTCTTTTTCGTCGAGCGCCAACCAGCGAGTCGGCTCGGCGAGAATCCAAATGCCCCCCGGGTTCGTGGCAGGGTCGGCCCGCTGGATCGGATGCCATGGCGAAATGTCGAACCGCCGCGTGGTGCGGTTGAATCGAAATTCCTGCGGATGGTGGTTTTAGGAGAAAGTGTCGGCCCTTATCGTTTACTCAACACGGCGCTGGCTGTTGTGCCGGCGATGAACGAACAGGTGTTCGACGCAATCGCTGCTTCGAATGCCGGCTATCGTCACCTCTCAGCCTGGATGCGAGACATCCAAGACAAGTGGAACGAGCATTGTTCCAAGAGATCGGATGGGCGGCCGCGCATGACTCTGCCTCAACAGTTCAACCATATGCGGAAACTGTCTGCACAACTCCACATACAGGGAACGAGAGTAGTTTATACTGCATCGGGTACGCTCATCAGCGCAGCGGTCCTAGATGATCCGGACACCGTCGTGGAACATGCAGCTTATTGGATTACAACCCGCCAAGTCGAAGAAGCTCGTTATCTCAGTGCCATTCTCAACAGCGCGACGGTATTACGGCGCATCATCCCGATGCAGCCGCGCGGCTGGCGCGATCCAAGGCACTTCGACAACCTTGTCTGGGAGTTGCCGATCCTTGAGTTCGATGCGCGCGAGGCGCTCCACGCCGAACTTGCCGAAGCGGCGGCCGAGGCCGAGCGGGTCGCCGCCGCCGTCGAGCTGGCCGAGGGTATGCACTTCATGCGCCAGCGCCGCGCGATCCGCGACGCGCTCGCCGCGGACGGCATCGCCGCGCGCATCGATGCGCTGGTCGCGCGTCTTCTCGGTGGCTGAGGGCACGCGGGCGGCGGTATCGCAACAACGGCGCAGCCGCTAGGATCGGGACGCGAGATTTGGAGGCCGGCGATGAGCGAGATGCAACTACGGCACGGCATTTTTCTGCCGCCGTTCCACCCGAACGAGGAAAACCCGACGCAGTGCCTCGAGCGCGACCTCGACCTGATCGTGCATCTCGACAAGCTCGGCTTCCACGAAGCCTGGATCGGCGAGCACCACTCGGCCGGTTACGAGATCATCTCCTCGCCCGAGATCTTCATCGCCTTTGCGGCCGAGCGCACCCGCCACATCCGGCTCGGCACCGGCGTCATCTCGCTGCCCTACCATCATCCGATGATGGTGGCCGACCGCATCGTGCAATTGGACCACATGACGCGAGGCCGCGTCATGTTCGGCGCCGGGCCGGGGCTTCTCGCGGGCGATGCGATCATGATGGGCATCGACCCCCTGACGCAGCGCGACCGCATGGCCGAGGCGCTCGACGCGATCCTGCGGCTGTTCCGCGGCGAAATCGTCACCGAGAAAACCGACTGGTACACGATGGAGGGGGCGCGGCTGCACCTGCTGCCGTACACCAAGCCATATCCCGAAGTGGCGGTGGTCAGTTCGAACACCCCGTCGGGGGGCCGGCTCGCCGGCAAGTACGATCTCAGCATGATCTGCGTCGCCGCGACCAACCCGTTCGGCTACGAGGCGCTGAGCGCAAACTGGCAGATCGCCAACGATGTCGCGGCAGGGCACGGGCGCACGATGGACGCCAACCGGCTGCGCCTTGTCGGCCCGATGCATATCGCCGAGACCCGCGAGCAGGCCTTCGCGAACGCCCGCTGGGGCTTTGAAAAATATCTCGGCTACCTCAACAACAACCAGCCGCGCTTCATCGTGCCGCCGGGGCGGGACGCGCTCGAATGGTTTGTCGAGAACCGCTACGGCGTGTGCGGCACCCCGGACGACGCGATCGCGCTGATCGAGCGCTTGCAGGCGAAGCAGGGCGAATTCGGCGCCTTTCTGCACCAGGCGCACAATTGGGCCGACTGGGAGGCGACAAAGCGCTCGTACGAGCTTTATGCGCGCTACGTGATGCCGCATTTCAGCGGCGCCAACCGGCCGCGCGCCGCCTCCTTCCAATGGGCCGGCGACAACCGCACCGAGTTCACCGCCAAGCGTCAAGCGGCGTCCAAGGCAATGTTCGACAAGCACGAAGCCGAGCAGCGCGGCGCCCTGGCTCGCCCGAGCCGCGGGCGCGAGGCGTGGTGAGGGACAGTCGGGGAGGACCGCAGTCATGGCCGAGCAGCAGATCCGCTTCGAGGACGGCGCCGCCTACGAGCGCTGGATGGGGGCGTGGTCGCGCCTTGCGGGCACGGTCTTTCTCGATTGGCTGGCGCCGCCGGCGGAGCGGCGCTGGCTCGATGTCGGCTGCGGCAGCGGCGCGTTCAGCCAGCTCGTCACCGATCGCTGCGCGCCGGCCGAGCTGCACGGCATCGACCCGTCGGAAGCGCAGCTCGCCTTTGCGCGCAGCCGGCCCGCCGCACGCGTCGCGCAGTTCCGGCAGGGCGATGCGACGGCGCTGCCGTTTCCCGACCGGCGCTTCGACGTCGCGGTCATGGCGCTGGTGATCTTCTTCGTGCCGGAACCGGAGAAGGGCGTCGCCGAGATGATGCGCGTCGTCGACCCCGGCGGCGTTGTCGCGGCCTACGCCTGGGACATGCCGGGCGGCGGCTTTCCCGGCGAGCCAATCCACACCGAGATGCGCGCTATGGGCGTGCGGTACCCGCGGCCGCCGAGTTATCAGATTTCCGCCTTCGACGCTCTGCGCGGGTTGTGGCGCAGCGCCGGGCTCGACATGGTCGAAGCGCACGAGATCACGGTCGAGCGGACGTTCGCCGGGTTCGACGATTTCTGGACGACCGCCCTGGCGAGCGGCAATATCGGCCCGATCGTCAGGGCTCTGCCGCCCGGTGACGGCGATCGTCTGAAGATGCGCGTGCAGGCGTCGCTGCCAGCCGACGCGGCGGGGCAAATCACCTATTCGGCGCGCGCCAACGCCGTCAAGGGGCGCGTTCCGGAGTAGGCCGCGCCGTATCGCCGTCGGCGGATTGCGCCGCGGCGGCGCGTTCGAGGACGCGGCGGATGCGCTCGGGCGGGAAGCCGAGCTGGACCAGTGCGATGCCGCGGTCGAAGGCTTCGCGGTAATGCGCGATCAGGCCGGCCTCGAAAGTGAACTGGCTCATGCCATCGAAGACGACGGGCTTGTCCTCGCATTCCGGTAGGCGCGACACATAGCTGAAGCGGAAGCGGGAATAGCCGGTCGTGCCGTCGCAGACCGGGTCGTCAAAGCTCCAGCGGTAGTCGCGGCCGGTGTCGTGAAAGCGCTGCAGCATCGCGGCGATTGCGGCACGGCCCCGGTGCGCACCGAAAAATCCGTCCTCGTAAACGCCGTCCGGCGCGAACAGCGCCGCCAGCGCGGCACCGTCATTGGCAACGACCGCGGCTGAAAACGCGGCGAGCAGGTTGGTGAAGTTCATCCCCGTATCCTGTGGATCATTGCGAGGAGCGCAGCGACGAAGCAATCTCGGCGAGATTGCTTCGCTCTGCTCGCAATGACAATCGGGAGAGGCAGAAATGAAGATCACAGCGGCGGTCGTGCCGGCGCGCGGGGCGCCGTTCGAATTGCAGACGCTTGATCTTGCCGGGCCGGCGGCGGACGAGGTGCTGGTGCGCATTGCCGCTTCCGGCATGTGCCATACCGACCTGCATGCGCGCGACGGCTATTTCGCCAATCTGCCCTACCCGATCGTGTGCGGGCACGAGGGCGCCGGCATTGTCGAGGCGGTCGGCGCCGATGTCAGCGATCTCGCGCCGGGCGATCCGGTCGTGCTGTCGTTTCCGTGGTGCGGCGCGTGCGAACCGTGCCAGGCCGGCCGCACCTCGTATTGCACCAACGCCCGGGGCCTCAAATCGGGCGGGAGGCGGGCCGACGGCTCGACCCCGCTGAGCCGTGACGGCGTGCCGGTCTATTCGTGCTTCTTCCAGCAATCCTCGTTCGCGACCTTCGCCGTCGCGCCGGCCAAGGACGCCGTCAAAATCCGCCGCGACGCGCCGATCGACATGCTCGGCCCGCTCGGCTGCGGCTTGCAGACCGGTGCCGGCGCCATACTCAACGTCATGCGGCCGGAAGCGGGCCGGTCGATCGCGATCTACGGGGTCGGCGGGGTCGGGCTGGCCGGGCTGATGGCGGCCAGGATCGCCGGCTGCGACCCGATCATCGCGGTGGACCGGCTGCCGGCGCGGCTCGCCCTGGCGCGCGAGTTGGGCGCTACCCACACGCTGGAGAGCAAAGGCGCCGACACGCTCGCGGAAATCCGCCGCATCACCGGCGGCGGCACGCATTTCGCGCTGGAGACTTCGGCGGTGCCGGCGGTGTTCCGCCTCGCCGTCGATGGGCTGCGCGGCCTCGGCACCTGCGTTCTGGTCGGCAGCGCGCGGGCCGGCACCGAGGTCAGCTTCGAGATGCCGTGGCTGCAGGGCGGGCGCACCGTGCGGGGCGTCGTGCAGGGCGATAGCCGGCCGCGCGAGTTCATCCCGCGCCTCGTCGATCTGTTCATGGAGGGCCGCTTCCCGCTCGACCGGCTGGTCACCCGCTACGCCCTCGCCGATATCAACCGCGCCGCCGCCGACGCGACGAGCGGCGCCGCGATCAAGCCGGTATTGACGCTGCCGCGCGACCGTAGGAGCTAAGCCGATACATCACCCGGCACACGCCTGGCCACTTGCCGGTAGCGGCGGGAGCGCTCGGCGATGCGCCGATCGCGCTGCGCGCGCGGCATCAGGACAAACCCGGGCGCCGCATTGGGTTGCAGCGTCACCCGACCGACCGGCATCACCGGGACTTGGCTGGCGAGCCCGATGTCGAAAGCGCTGACCAGGATGCCCGCAACCAGCACGAGCTCGGTCAGGGCGAACGGCGCCCCGACGCACGTGCGCGGCCCGCTACCGAACGGCATGTAGGCGAAACGCGGCGGCTGCGGCGCGCCAGGCATGAAGCGCGTCGGGTCGAACCGCTCCGGTTCCGGCCACAACCGACGATGGCGGTGCAGCACCCACGGTGCGATCAGCACGACGGCGCCTCTGGCGAGCGGGACGCCGCCAGCCACGTCATGGGCCACGGCCTGGCGCACCACGATGTAGGCCGGCGGAAAGAGCCGCAGTACCTCGTCGATAACGGCCCGCGTATACGTCAGGTGCGGCAGCACGGCGGCGGCATTTCCTGCTGTCAGTCCATGCTCGGCGATCTCGGCGGCGACCCGTCCCTGCACCTCCGGGTGTCGCGCCAGAAGGTAAAGCGCCCAGAACAACGCCGCCGCCGTCGTCTCGTGCCCGGCGACGATGATAGTGGCGATCTGATCGCCGAGCGTTTCGGGGTCAGGGCCGGCCCCCGCTTCGGGATCGCCGGCGGCCAGCACGTCGAACAGGTCGGAAGGCGCCGCGCCGCGCGGCCGGGCGGTACGCTCCATTACGATGTGGCTAATAACCCGGCGCCAATGCCGGCGAAAGCGGGCCCGGGCAATATCCGAAGGGGCAGGAACGGCCAGCGGCAGCAGATAATCGGCCAGGCTCGGCCGCGATAGCCGCAGCGCGTAATCGACGATCAGCGAGCGCAGCTCCTGCCCGTATCGCGGCATGTCGAGCGAGAAGATCGCGCCGCCGATGATCGCGAGCGCCAGTTGCTGCAGCCGCGGGAGGAGATCGACCAGGTCGGTGCCGGCGGCCTCCAGTTCGTCGGCGAGATCCTCGGCCGCAGCGACCACGCGGGATGCCAGCATGTGCACCCCGCGCGGCGCAAAGGCAGGGGCGACGGCGCGGCGCTGTTGCCGCCAGGCATCGCCACTGCTGAGAAACAGCCCGCGGCCGAACATCGGCCGCAACACCCGCCGCACCGCCACCATCCGGGTGTAATTGTCGGCATTCTCCACCAAGACGTGCCTGATCGCATCGGGGGATTGCAACAGAACGTGCTGCCGGCCGAGAAAGCGCTGGACGACGACTGGCTGCTCGAAGGCCTCCTCGGGAAAAGCCGCCAACGCGTCACCGCGCAATGCCCGCGACATCGCGCGCCACGACAGGCGGCCGACGGCGGGCGGCTGCTCCGCCTGCGGAAGGTCCTGCGTCTGCATGCCCTTGCTCTCTAATGCAATGCTCGGTGCAGCCGAGACACACGGTACTTACGCAGGCCGCATGCGGGCCGTTCCGTCGACCCGCCGATGCCGGCGCCGTCCCCCAGCCCTCGTTGGGTGTCGCCGATCTGATGGCTATATCGGGGCGAGCGGCCGATAGGGCAGCAGCGGCAACTCGATCTCGATGGCATCGCCTTCGCAAACCTCGCCGCCGGCGACGACGATCGCCATGACGCCGGCCTTGCGCACAAGGCCGCCATCCTCGTCGCGGGCCAGCGTCGCCTTCATCAGCCCGGGCTGAAGATGATTGAGCTTGCGGCACGGGTTGCGCAGCCCGGTCACCTCGACAATGGCTTCGCGGCCGAGATGCAGCCGTGCGCCGGTCGGCAGCCGCAGCAGATCGATCCCGCGCGTCGTGATGTTCTCGCCCATCAACCCCGGCCGCACCGAGAAGTCGGCGCTGCGCAACTCGTCGAAGAGCTCGGCGTGAATCAGGTGCACCTGGCGCAGATTGGCCGCGCTGGCGAACCGCAGCAGGCGTGCCAGATGCTTGACGGTCGCGCCGCAATGGACGTCGCCCTCGACCCCCTCACCGGCGATCAGCCGGATGCTGTCCGCAACCGGTTTCGACATGCTATGGCTTGGGCTGCGGCAGACCGCCGCAACCACTCCGCTGATCATACGAGGCTCCCGGCGGGCGACGGCCCACCGCCTGTTACATCGTCTGAAGGTTGTCTCCGCGGGTGGGGCCGGCTCGGGCCCCGTCAATCCTTCACGTATTCCAGCCGGAAGCCGTCGCCCCAGCGCTTGACGTGGCCGACCGAGGGCGACGGGAAGTGCATCGTGCAGCACAGCGTGTCGGTGTCGCAGTAGCGCTCGAAGAAGCGCCGCCGGGTCGCGACCGCCTGGTCGCGGTCGGTATCGACGCGCATGACCAGCTCGGGGTAGCGCGCCTGGATCGGCGAATGGATCAGATCGCCGGTGAACACCGCCTTGTCGCCGCCTTTGCCCGCGCATACCGCGAAATGATCGGGCGTGTGGCCGGGGGTCGGCGTCAACCGGATATGGTCGTTGAGCTCGTGGTCGCTGGTGACGAGCTCGGCGCGGTTGGCCTCGATGACCGGCAGCACGCTCTCGTTGATCGGATCGGGCGCGAAGGTTGCCGGCACGTTGGGCCCGGTCCAGAATTCGTATTCCTTTTTCGAGAACAGATAGCGCGCCTTCGGGAAGGTCGGGACCCAGCGGCCGTTTTCGCGCTTCGTGTTCCAGCCGACATGGTCGCCGTGCAGATGCGTGCACATGACGAAATCGATGTCCTCCGGCGCGAGGCCCGCGGCCTTCAGCGCCGCCATCCAGGTACCGTCCTGCTTGCCGTTCCACGCCGGGCGCAACGGGAAGCTCTTGTCGTTGCCGATGCAGGCATCGACCAGGATGTTGTGGTGCGGCGTCTTGACGACGTAGGACTGGAAGCACAAGACGCAATTGCCGGTCTTGGCGTCATAGGCGCCTTGCTCCATCCATGAACGGTTCTCCTCGAACCGCTCCTTGGTCAAGGTCGGCAGGAACTCGAACAGCGGCGTGAAGCCGTATTCCTGCTCGACGATGCGGTGGATCGTCATGTCCTGGACGGCGAAACTCGTCGGCATCACGGTGCTCCTGCTGGCATGCTGAGCACGATCCTAGCCCTGCCGAGGCGGAGAGCGAAAGCCATTCCGGCGAAGCCGTTTGATGGTGCCGCGCCGACCCGCGCTTGCTATCGTCCCGGCAAGCCTGCAGCAAGGAGCGCCGCGCGATGGCCTACGAATTCATATTGAGCGAGCGTCTCGACGGGGTGGCGCTTGTCACGCTGAACCGGCCGGAAAAGCTCAACGCGCTGAGTTTCCCGCTGATGGAGGAACTCGACGACGCGCTGTCGGGCTACGAGGCCGACGACGCAATCAAGGCGGTGGTGTTGACCGGCGCCGGCGAGCGCGCCTTCTCGGCCGGCGCCGACATCCACGAGATGGCCGACCTCTCGTCAGAGGAGCTGGCGCGGCGCAGCGCGACGCGGGGCGCGATCGGCTGGCATATCGCGAGCTATACGAAGCCGCTGATCGGCGCGATCAACGGCCTCGCCTATGGCGGCGCGGCGCTATTGTCGTCCTCGCTCGATTTGCGCGTCGGCTGCGAGCGGACGCAATTCCGCTTTCTCGCCGCGAGCTACGGACGGGTCAACTCGACCTGGTCGCTGCCCGCGCTGGTCGGGGTGCCAAAGGCGAAGGAGCTGCTCTACACCGGCCGCCTTGTCGGCCACGAGGAG
>DATEKP010000137.1:0-5371 GCA_035277405.1 Allostellaceae bacterium
CTCCCAGATCGCCGCCATCTGCGGCCGGCTGTAGCGCGGGATCATGCCGGGATCGCCTCGTTTTCGACAGGCACGGCACGATAGCCGAGGCGGGTCAGCGCGGCGAGCATGTGCGGCGGCACCGGCGCCTCGACCGCGAGCGGCGGCCGGCCAGGATAGAGCGGCAGCGCAATCGCGCGGGCGTGCAGGTGCAGCCGCTCGCCGCCCGGCCCGCCATAGGTGACATCGCCGACCACCGGAAAGCCGAGCGCGGCACAATGCACGCGCAGCTGGTGGGTGCGACCGGTGCGCGGCCGCAGTTCGAGCCAGGCGCGGCCGTCGGCTGCCCCGAGCACGCGGTAATCGGTGACGGCGGGCATGCCGGCCGGATCGATCACCATGTGCCAGCCGACGACGCCGCGCGGCTGCTTCAAAAGCGGCGCCTCGATGCGGCCCTGCGGTTCGGCCGGCACGCCGGCGACGACGGCCCAATAAACCTTCTCGACCTGCCGCTCGGCGAACAGCCGGCCGAGCCGCCGCAATGCCTTCGCATGGCGGCCGAGCACCAGGACGCCGCTGGTGTCGCGGTCGAGCCGGTGCGCCAGGGCCGGCGGTTGCGGCAGGCCGAATCGCAGCAGCGGAAACCAATGCTCGAGGTTAGCGCCGCCGCCCGGCCCGGCATGCACCGGGATGCCGGCCGGCTTGTCGAGCGCCAGCACCAGCCCGTCGCGGTAGAGGATGCGCTCCGCCAGGTTCATCGCCGCGGCTACGTCCCCGCCGGGTGCCGGTCGCGGGGAGGCGCCAGCTCGTCGATAGCTTGCGCGAGGCGGATGTCGCGCTCCGACAATCCGCCGCAATCGTGCGTCGACAGGATGATCTCGACGCGGTTGTAGACGTTGAAGATCTCGGGATGGTGATCCATTTTTTCGGCGGCCAGCGCGATGCGCACGAGGAAGCCGAAGGCTTCGGAGAAATCGCTGAAATGGTAGCTTTTGCGGATCGCGTCGCGATCCTCGACCTCGCTCCAGCCGTGCAATGCGTGCAACGCCGTCTGCCGCGCCGCGCCGGTCAGCCGCTCGATCATGCCGTCCTCCGTTGGCTCTGCCCGTCAGCAAGTGCGCCGCGGCGCGGCGCAGGTCAAGCCCGGTGCACGGCATGACGCAGCCGCCCTCGCTCGCCGATATCGAGGCGCTCGGCCGGCGCGCGCTCGCCGAGCTGCCGCGCCGCTTCCGGCGCGAGCTCGGGCCGCTGGTGATCCGCGTCGAGGATTTTCCCGACCCGGAGATCGAGCGGGCGATGGAGCTCGACAGCCCGTTCGACCTGCTGGGCCTCTACCATGGCCTCGCATTGCCCTGGAAGAGCGTCAGCGACCCGCGGCCGGGCGTCGATATGGTGTTCCTTTATCGCCGGCCGATCCTCGACCACTGGTGCGACAGCGGCGACGACCTCTACGACATCGTGCGGCACGTGCTGGTGCACGAGATCGGCCACCATTTCGGCTTCAGCGACGATGACATGGCGCGCATTGAGGAGGAGGGCTGAAGCGCGATCGTCAGCGCAGCGCCTGCGCCACGGCTTCGCGCAACATCGGCAGCATTTCGGCGGCGAACCACGGGTTCTGCCGCTCCCACAACGCGCCGCGCCAACTCGGATGCGGCAGCACGAATAATCCCGGCAGAAATTCGCGCCAGCGGGCCAGCACGGCGCCCGCCGGCTGGCGCGCGCATTGCGGCAGACAGCGGCGGATCGCGTAGGAGCCGACCAGCAGGGTCAGCCGAACGGCGGCGAAATGCGGCAGCAGGCGCGGGTGCCACAAGGGCGCGCATTCGGGAAGCGGCGGCCGGTCGCCGGCGCCGGAGCGCCCCGGGTAGCACAACCCGACCGGCACGATCGCGACGCGGCTCTCGTCATAAAACGCGGCATGTTCGATCCCCAGCCAATCGCGCAGGCGCTGGCCGCTCGGGTCGTCGAACGACAGCCCGCTCCGGTGCGCCCGGCTGCCCGGCGCCTGGCTGACGATCAACAGCCGCGCCGACGGACGGCCGCGGAACAGCGGGCGGGGGCCGAGCGGCAAGTGCGCGGCACAATGCCGGCACGCCCTGATCTCGTCCGCCAGCCGGTCGAACGCGGCGTCTGCATCATTCGTTGGCGCGCCGATCCGCATTTGCCTAGACCATAGCAGAGGGCGCCGCCGCGGCCCCCGGGTAGTGTCTCAGTTTGCCGCTGCATCGGCATTTCGCGTCCTTCGAGACGGCTTCCGACGTTCCGCCGGAACCCTCCTCAGGATGACGTGAACTCCCTGATAGCATTGAAGAAATCGTCATCCTGAGGAGCCTGCGCAGCAGGCGTCTCGAAGGACGCATGGCGATTATTCGATTTCAAACTGAGACACTACCAGCCCCCGCCGCGAATTGACTTGCGCCCGGCCGCTCACTAGGCTCATCCGCGCATACGCCGTGACCCACTCATCGGTGGAGGGGTGGCCGAGTGGCTGAAGGCGGCGGTTTGCTAAACCGTTATACGGTTAACCCCGTATCGTGGGTTCGAATCCCATCCCCTCCGCCACCCCTTTGATTGATGGCCAATTTTCGCGGCTCAGCCGGCCGGGTAGGGCGTCGGGTCGCTGGCGGCCGGGCGCGCGGCGTGCAGGCGGTAGGACACCGCGCCGTAGGTGCTGACGCAATAGGGCACGAGATAGGTCAGCAGCAGCTTGGTTATGTCCGGCGCCATGCCGAGGAGCAGCCGATCGCCCTGGTTTATCGCGTTGAGGATGG
Organism: Allostellaceae bacterium; assembly: GCA_035277405.1. Taxonomy (GTDB): domain Bacteria; phylum Pseudomonadota; class Alphaproteobacteria; order ATCC43930; family CGMCC-115725; genus DATARH01. Next base: position 2,754 of record DATEKP010000137.1, read on the forward strand.
TGCCGACGATCAGCGCGATCACCAGCGACCGCTTCGGCACCCCGTCGGCGGTCGCGTAGCGCCACAGACGCCCGATCGCGTTCATCCGGTTCATCGGCTTGGCTCCTCAATCCGATCAGGACCCGCGCGCGGCCGAGCATGAGCCGCCGCCCAGCACGCAGAAGCGGGCGCAATGCGGATGGTTGAGCGGCACCGCGCCGCTCGCCTCCCTGAGGCTCTCTCCCAGCTCGAATTGCCGGTCGTATGGCAACAGCGTGCAGGCGACGACGCTCGGCCGCGCCGCCCCCTTGCGCTTCACGACCATGCGCGAGGAAGCGCACATCACCGAATCGGGCATGACGTCGAGAATGCCCCAGCAGAGGGTGGTGATCTCGGGCACGTCGCGGGTCGCATCCATCTCCGGGAACAGCACCAGCTCTTCGGGGTCGCAGGCGTCGATCGGCAGTTCGTGCGCGCCGAACAGGCGGGCGTAGCCGGCGCGCAAGGCGGCGTCCGGCTCCCCCGAAAAGCGCCGCCCGGCGACGCGGACGAGGAACCCGTTGCGGCACAGCCAAACGAGGCCGGCCAGGGCCGGCGCCCAGCTATGCCGGCCGCGTTCCCGCTCGTGCCAAACCTCGCTGTAATGGTCGAGCGAGACGCGGAGCGCGAGCCGGCCGGGGAAGCGCGCGTTCAACGCCAGCAACTCGTGCTGCCGCTTCATCATCGGGCGCATCGCGTTGGTCAGCACCAGCACCCGAAAACCGCGGGCGAGCGCATCCTCCAGCATCGCCGGGAATTGCGGGTTCATGAACGGCTCGCCGCCGGTGAAGCCGATTTCCTCGGTGCCGAGGCTGTCGCGCTCGACTTCGTCGAGATAGGAAGCGACTTCGGCGAAAGTCAGATAGGCAAGGCGGTCGTTGCGCGGCGAGGATTCGATATAGCAGTTGCGGCAGGTCAGATTGCACAAAGTGCCGGTGTTGAACCACAGCGTCCGCAACCGCCCGAGCGCAACCCAGGCGCGCGCCTCTCCCTTCGCGGTGACGCGCGGATCGCGGAACTTGGCCGGATCGAGCGGCGGTTCGATGCGATCCATGGGCGTGGTGGCGCTGCCGGCCAACTCCTTCTCCCGTGCGCAGGTTATTTCCAACGAATCCCGAAGCTGAAGTTCACAGCCTTTGCGTCGTCATTGCGAGGAGCCGAAGGCAACGAAGCAATCCCCCACAGGACCATCGGGAGATTGCTTCGCTTCGCTTGCAATGACCATAGCTGTGTCGGAGCTACGAGCCTCTTGCGGCTTCGTACAAGAAACCCGTCATTCCGGGGCGCCGCGCAAGCGGCGAACCCGGAATCCATATTCCAAAGAGGCCGGTGTTCCTGGATTCCGGGTTCCGCCTTTCGGGCAGCCCCGGAATGACGGGAATTTATGCGCAAAGGCCAACCTTCGGTTCGGACGCCGGATGAGATAGCCGCGCGCGCCCGCGTCGCGCAACGGCGCCATTTGGCAGCCCTCGCCTACTCTGCGGCGCTGGCAATCTCGCGGGCAATCAACAGGCGCTGGATGTCGCTGGCGCCCTCGTAAATCTGGCAGACGCGCACGTCGCGCCAGATGCGCTCGACCGGGAAGCCCTCGACATAACCATAGCCGCCGTGGATCTGCACCGCGTCGGAGGCGACCTTTTCGGCCATTTCCGAGGCGAACAATTTGGCCATCGCCGCCGCCATCAATGCCGGCTCGCCGGCGTCGCGCCGCTCCGCCGCGTCGAGCACCAGGCCATGTGCCGCCGCCAATTGCGTCGCCATGTCGGCGAGGCGGAAGGCGACCGCCTGGTGCGCGAAGAGCTTCTGGCCGAAGCTCTCGCGCTGCTGCGCATATGCAAGCGCCGCCTCGTAGGCAGCGCGCGCCATGCCGACCGCCTGCGCGGCGATGCCGATGCGGCCGCCTTCGAGATTGGCGAGCGCGATCTTGTAGCCCTCGCCCTCGGCCCCGAGCATCAAGTCGGGGGTCAGCTCCAGATCCTCGAACACCAGCTGCGCGGTGTCGGAGGCGCGCTGCCCCAATTTCTTTTCGAGCCGCGCGACCTGGTAGCCCTTGGTCTCGGTCGGCACAAGAAAGGCGGTGATGCCCTTGCGCGCGGCCGCGGGGTCCGTGACGGCGAAGACGATCGCCACCTTGGCGGTCGATCCCGAGGTGATGAACTGCTTGGTGCCGGAGAGCACCCAGCGGTTGCCGTGGCGCCGCGCGCGGGTCTTCAGCGCGGCGGCGTCGGAGCCGGCCTGCGGCTCGGTCAGGCAGAACGCGGCCAGCATGTCGCCTTTCGCCATCGGCGCCAGGAAACGGCGCTTCTGCTCCTCGCTGCCGTATTGCACGACGATGCCGCAGCACAGCGCGTTGACCGCCATGATCGTCGACGTGGCGCCGTCGCCGGCGGCGATCTCCTCGACCGCCACCGCATAGCCGACATGGTCGGCGCCGGCTCCGCCCCATTCCAGAGGCACCAGCATGCCGAGAAACCCGAGCCGGCCGAGCTCGGCCAGCGCATCCTTCGGAAAGCGCGCCTCGCGGTCCCATTCGGCGGCGTGGGGCACGAGCTCGTTGCGCGCGAACTCGCGTGCCGTATCGCGCAGCAGCTTTTGTTCGT
>DATEKP010000138.1:0-4661 GCA_035277405.1 Allostellaceae bacterium
TTCCTTTTTGTTCTTTCTGGTTTCGATTGGCAACCCGCGCTCGGTTTTGCGCTAGGATGACGCACCATGCCAAACGCCCCGCACCTCTCGCGCGCGCCGAGCGAAGCCGATGCGGCCGACATCACCGCCCGCATCCTGCTCGAAACCGAATCCGTGCTGTTCCGCCCGGACGACCCGTTCACCTTCACCTCCGGGCTGCGCTCGCCGGTCTATATCGACTGCCGACGCCTGATTTCGTTTCCGCGCGCGCGCAAAAAGCTGATGGACCTCGCCGCCGAGCTGATCGAGCGCCACACCGGCTTCGAATCCCTGGACGCAATCGCCGGCGGCGAGACCGCCGGCATCCCGTTCGCCGCGTGGATCGCCGACCGGCTGTCGCTGCCCATGCTCTACGTCAGGAAGCAGCCGAAGGGGTTCGGCCGCAACGCCCAGATCGAGGGCGAGCTGAAGGAAGGCGCGCGCATCCTCCTGATCGAGGACCTCGCCAGCGAAGGCACCTCGAAACTCAATTTCGTGCGCGCGATCCGCCAGGCCGGCGGCCGCATCGACGATGCCTTCGTGATCTTCAACTACGGCATCTTCCCGCAGATCGAGACGAGCCTGTCGGCCGAAGGCATCCGCCTCCTGGCGCTGGCCACGTGGTGGGACGTGGCCGAGACCGCCGAGCGCCTCGGCCGTTTCGCGCCCGGCCAGTACGAGGCGGTCGAAAGCTTTCTGCACGACCCCAACGGCTGGTCGAAAGCCCGCGCCGCTCGGTGACAAATAGGCGGCCTGGCGCCCTGTATTTGGCGAGAAGTTGAACAATTAACGATACTTAAATCCCTCGACGTTTACGACCGTTTTACGCAACGGACAAAAGCTCGGCCGCGACGCAATCGAACAGCGCGTCGGGCCGGCCGCCGATGAGATCGAATCTGTTCTGGGCTTTCGCGATCCTGGTGGCAGTATTTTTCGCACTCGCTTACAGCACCTCTCTGGTGCAGGGAATCGGCCAATAAGGGTGGCTTTGGCTTAGGCGCGAGATTGCTTCGCTCCGCTCGCAATAACGTCATTGCGAGGAGCCCAGGGCGACGAAGCAATCCCGTTGGGGCGCGGCGCGCGCGGGCGGCTCAGCCCGGCCGCTGCGGCATCTTCGGAAAGCGCTGCATGCCGCCGCCGAGTTCGACCCAGTGCTGCTTGCTGTCGCAGTAGATCTCCATGTTCGGCTTGACCCAGGACGTGTCGTCGAGGGTGCCGACGCGCAGGATGCTGGCACCCGGCATCACGGACGGTTCGGACGTAATCGTCGTGCCGCAATTGGGGCAGAGCCGGCGCACCACATCCTGTCCGCTGTCGCCCTTCTGCACGTAGGTCTTCGGCGCCCCGCTGAACGATAGCGCCGCTTGCGGCACCGCGACGACGATGTTGAAGGCGGTGCCGGTCTCCTTCTGGCAATCCTTGCAATGGCACACGCCGGTGAACATCGGCTCCGCGTTGGCCGAGTAGCGCACCTGCCCGCACAGGCATCCGCCGGTCATCTGCGGCATCGCTCGCCTCCTCTGCTGAGAGAGCGGTGAGCTTACGCCTGTCGCCGGCCAGAGACAATTTCCCGTGGCGGCCAGGCCCCGCGACAGCGGCGCGGCGGCGGCCTACAATCCGCCTCGGACGACAGAGGGGCCGGCATGAACGCTGAGGACTATCTTGGACGGGCGCGGGCACTGGCGCCGCTTATCCGCGAGCGGGCGCGGCGCACCGAGGAATTGCGCCATCTGCCCGAGGAGACCTTCGCCGAGTTCCAGGAGGCCGGCCTGTTTCGCGCCCTGCAGCCGAAGCGCTGGGGCGGCTACGAACTCGACCCCGGCATCTTCTACCAGGCGGTCGCCGAGATCGCCGCCGCCTGCGGGTCGAGCGGCTGGGTGCTCGGCGTGCTCGGCGTGCACAACTGGCACCTGGCGATCATGCCGCCGCAGGCCCAGGAAGACGTCTGGGGCGGGGACGACGGCGTGCAATTGTCGACGGCGCTGGCGCCGACCGGCACGGTAGAGCGCGCGCCCGGCGGGTTTCGCCTGTCGGGCCGCTGGTCGTTTTCGAGCGGCTGCGATTTCTGCCGGTGGGCCGTGCTCGGCGGCATCGCGCCGCCCGAGGACGGCGAGCAGAAAGGGCCGCCCGACGCGCGCGTGTTTCTGGTGCCGCGAAGCGAGTATCGCATCGAGGACAACTGGCACGTCACCGGCCTCTGTGGCACCGGCAGCAAGGACCTCGTCGTCGCCGACGCGTTCGTGCCCGAGTACCGCACCCACTCCTATCTCGACGCCTTTCACCTGACTCATCCCGGCGCCGCCCTCAACGATGCGCCGCTTTACCGGCTGCCGTTCGCGCTCATATTCCGCTACGGCATCACGGCGCCGGCGATCGGCGCCGCGCGCGGGGCGCTGACGGCGTTCCGCGAACAATCGGGCCGACGCACGAATGCGATCGACCAGTCGCGCATCGCCGAAGACCCGTTCATCCAGCAGCGGCTGGCGCAGTCGGCGGCCGAGATCGACGCGGCGCACGAGCGCATGCTGGCGATCTTTGCCGAGATGATGCGGCTCGCCCGCGGCGGCGCCGAAATTCCATTGGAGCAGCGGGCGCGCTGGCGCTGGGATGGCGGCAAGGCGATCGAATGGAGCGTCGCGGCGGTCGACCGCGTGTTCGAGGCGAGCGGCGGCCGCGCGCTGTTTCTCGACAATCCGATCCAGCGCGCCTGGCGCGACGTGCACGCGATGCGGGCCCATGCCGGCAACAACCCGGAACGGGCGGCGATGGTGTTCGCCCGCGCCGAACTCGGCCTGCCGCACACCGATACCCGGTTTTGACAGCTCTTGTTCGTCATGCCCGGACTTGATCCGGGCATCCACAGAAGCCGGCACAACCTCAGCCGGTCAGCGTGGATGGCCGGGTCAAGCCCGGCCATGACGGTATTAGAACGAGAGTCTCGCAAAGGGAGGAACTGATGGCGAAGCCTTACATCATCGCGCTCGAAGAGCATTACCAGGATGCCGAGGTGAAGCGGCACACCGGCGCGCCCGGCACCGGCGGCGCGGCCGGCGGCCTCGAGGAGCGGCTCGACGATCTCGGGGCGTTGCGGCTGCGGGAAATGGACGAGGCCGGCATCGATTTCCAGGTGCTTTCGCATTCGATCCCGGGGCTGCAGGGGGTCGATGCGGCGACCGGCGTGCCATTGGCGCGCCGCGTCAACGACCGGCTGTACGAGGCGGTGCAGCGCCACCCCGACCGCTTTGCGGCATTCGCCGCGCTGCCGACCGCCGACCCGCGCGCCGCCGCCGACGAATTGGAGCGCACGGTCACGACGCTCGGCTTCAAGGGCGCGATGATCAACGGGCTGACGGCGGGCGTCTTCCACGATGACGAGCGCTTCTGGCCGATCTATCAGCGCGCTGCGGCGCTCGACGTGCCGATCTATCTTCACCCGGCCGTGCCGCAGCAGGCGGTCGTCGATGCCTACTACAAGGATTACGTGAAGAAGCACCCCGGCATCCTGCGCGCCGCCTGGGGCTTTACGGTCGAGACCGCGACGCAGGGCATCCGCTTTGTGCTGTCAGGCGTGTTCGACGCCCATCCCGGCCTCAAGATCATCCTCGGGCACATGGGCGAGGGGCTGCCGTTCCTGTTGTGGCGCATCAGCTACGGGCTGCGCGCCAGCATGAGCGAGAAGACGTTCCGCGACGTCTTCTGCGAGCATTTCTGGATCACGACGAGCGGCTTCTTCTCCGATCCGGCGCTCTTATGCTGCGTGATGGAGATGGGGATCGACCGCATCCTGTTCTCGGTCGATTACCCGTTTGCCGAGAACCCGCCGGGGGCCGAATGGACCAAGACCTTGCCGCTGTCGCCGGAAGACCGCGAGAAGCTGCTGAACGGCAACGCTCGCCGGCTGCTGCGGCTGTAATCAGGCGGCGCTGACGGTCCGGGGGTGCACCGGCCGCGGCGCGCCGACGGCGGCGACCAGCGCGGCGAGATCGGCGAAGCGGAATGGCGTGTCGCGCAGCCGTCCCGGGCGCTCGGCGCGGTCGGCGGCGGCGCGGAACGGCTGTCCGCGCAACGTCAGCAGCGGCAGGTCCGGGGCCAGGGCGACAAAATCGCCGGCCCTGTCGCGGGCCAGCACAAGGTCGGTAGCGAGCACGTCGAACCGGGCGCGGCCGAGCGATCGGCGGGCTTCGCGGGCATCGCCGCACGCCTCGACATGATGACCGAATTCGGCAAGGATACCGGCGACGAATTTACGGATGCGCCGGTCAGGCTCGACAACCAGAACCCGTGCCATAGCGGCTCTCGAATACGCGAGCGGGGGTTGATCTCGCGGAACCCAATAAAACACGGCTTGGTTTAAAAAACCGTGAAAGGAAAACGCGGTCCGGTTCTGTCCCTGCCCTTGCAGCGCCGGCGGGCTCGCACGGCGCCGTTGGAGGCCGCCATTGCCGGCGAGACTGAACTCGGGGTGACGCTCGCGCCGTGCGATTTGCCGCGGCTGGAACCGGCGCCGAGCGCGGAGGCGGCACCGGCGGCGGCCCATTTCGAGCCGGTGCCGCTCACCCGCGATCTCAGCGGCAGCGAGGCGCTGCGCCGCATCGGCCTCGCCTGCCTCGACCAGCTGCGGCGCAACGAGCCATCGGTCTTGG
>DATEKP010000139.1:0-3527 GCA_035277405.1 Allostellaceae bacterium
GGGCCCCGCGACGGTCCGCCCGGGCGCGGGCGCGCAGGGCCGCGCCCGGTCGAGCGCAAGCTCTATTCGTTCGATTCGGTGGTCGATCGCGGCTTCGACGATGTCGAGGAGGAAGAAGGCACGCGCCGGGTGCACTGGACGATCGTCAAGCGCACCACCGCCGATCAGGTCAGCCGCAAGGCGATGTCGGCCGTCTACGTCTTGCAGCGCGACGGCATCGACAGCGAATTTCCCAATCTCGGCGCGGCTCGCGCCGCGGTCAACAAGACCATCGTCCATCCCGAGAAGCTGACCCGCTCAAAGGCCGAACACGCCGCCGAGCGCGCCGGAAAGAAATGATGGAAGAAATCTACTGTTTCGCCGGCAACCCGCTCGACCGCGCCAGCGAGCGGCGGCGCGACGACGCCTGGATCGGCGCGCTGCTCGACGACCCGGCGGCGCGCGTGCTGCCGCTCTGTGATTTGCGGCCACTGACGCGAGGCGCCCAGTCGCCAACACTCGACTGGCAACCCGTGGCAGCCTGGCGCAACGCAATCGAGCGCGGCGCGACGCTGATTTTTCTCGGCCTCGGCGATGGGCAGCCCTTTTTCGCGATCGACGCCGGGCCGGCGGCGACCGGGGCCGACGAGCCGTTCGACGCGCGGATGCTGGCGCCGCTGCTGCCGGCTCCGGAGGCGGCGATCCTGGCCGAGGCGCGCTCGCTGATCGATTGGCACGCGCGCCATCGGTTCTGCGCGCAATGCGGGTCGCCGACGCGAGTAGTCGCCGCCGGCTGGGTGCGGCGCTGCCCGGAATGCAAGGCCTCGCATTATCCGCGCTCCGACCCGGTGACGATCATGCTTGCGGTGCGCGGCGAATATGGCCTGCTCGGACGCAACCGGCGGCGCCCCGGCAACCGCTTCTCGTGCCTCGCCGGCTTTATGGAGCCGGGCGAGACGCTGGAGGAATGCGTGCGGCGCGAAGTGCACGAGGAATCGGGCGTGCGGGTCGGCCGCGTGCGCTATTTGGCGTGCCAGCCTTGGCCGTTCCCGTCGAGCCTGATGATGGGGTTTTTGTGCGAGGCGCTGTCGGAGGAGATCGTCGTCGATCCCGAGGAGCTGGCCGAAGCGCGCTGGTTCAGCCGCGCGGAAATGCGCGCGATGGTGGCGCGCGCCGCCACAGGCTCGGATGACCCGACGCAGGTGTCGGTGCCGGGTCCGGTGGCGATCGCTCACCAGATCTGCCGCCGCTGGTCAGGCGGCCTCGATCAAATCTAGGCTCAACGGTTTTGCTACGGCGCCGCAATTCTGCTACAGCCGGGGCGGCGCGAAACGAACCTGCAGGGGAGTCCGATCATGATGAATGCACTGAAATTGGCCGGTATCGCGTTTGCCGGAGCAGCGCTTGCCGCCGGCGGCGCCGGCGCGGCCGAGCTCAAGGTGCTGAGCGTCGATGCGATGAAACCGGCGCTGCAGCAGCTGGCTCCATCCTTCGAGAAGGCCTCGAAGGAAAAGGTGAAGATCGACTATGCGTCAGCCGCCGACGTCGAGAAAAAGATCAATGCCGAAGAAGAATACGATGTCGTGATCGCGGACAAGAAGGCCACCGACGAATTCAATAAGACGGCCAAGATCGCCGGCGGGCTGGTCAAGCCGTTGGCTAAGAAAGGCTCCGATGTGATCGAGGCGAGCTCGACGAACTGGACCCAGCAGCCGGGAGCGGCGAAGGCGCTGATCGATTTCCTGGCTGCTCCTCAAGCCGCCGCGGTCTACAAGGAGAAGGGGCTGCAGCCCGGCTGAGATGGCGGCGGGCCGGCGCGTCGCGCTCGTCACCGGCGCCAGCGCCGGGATCGGGTGTGAGACCGCGCTCGGCCTTGCCCGCGGCGGGTTTCAGGTGGTCATGGCCGGACGCGACGCCGGGCGTCTGGCCGCGGCCCGAAAACGCGTTGCGGAACGTGCCGGCGGCGCCGCAGTCGAGACGGCGCTTGCCGATTTCGCTAGCCTTGCCGAGGTGAGACGCCTTGCCGGAGCCGTTCTCGATTCGCATGACCGGCTTGACCTGCTGGTCAACAACGCGGGCCTGATCGCGCCGGATTACCGGCGCTCGCAGGATGGCTACGAGCTGACCGTCGCGGTCAACCACCTGGCGCCGTTCCTGTTGACCAACCTGCTGCTCGACCGGCTGCGCGCCACGGCGCAGCAGAACGAGCCGGCGCGCATCGTCACGGTCGCCTCGCAGGCGCATCGCGGCGCCCGGCTCGATCCGGCCGCATTGGTCGGGGCGCACGACTGGACCCCGCTCAAGGCCTACGGCCGATCCAAATTGTGCAACGTCCTGTTCACCCGCGCCCTGGCGCGGCGGCTCGACGGCAGCGCGGTCTTCGCCTCATGCCTCCATCCCGGCGTCGTCGCGACGGCGATCGGAGACAATGCCGGCGGCATCGCCGGCTGGGGCTGGCGCCTCGTCAAACCGTTTTTGACCAGCCCGGAAAAGGGCGCCGCGACCACGCTGTTCCTCGCCACCACGGCCGATCCGGCGCGCTATCACGGCGCCTATGTGATCGGCCGCGCTGTCACGGTTCCCGATCCGGCGGCGCAGGACGACGATCTCGCCGAACGGCTGTGGCAGGAGAGCGCCCGGTTGGTCGGATTGTAGCCCACGGCGCGTCATTGCGAGCAGCCAACGGAGACGAAGCAAATCTCGTCACCAGTACTCGGATGGCATGGGATTGCTTCGCTGCGCTCGCAATGACAGCACTTGCGCGTTTCCAGGCACGTGAAATCATCAACGTCCATGCTCGATCGAGAACGCAGGAGACCGACGATGGCCGTGACATTGCGCCCGATTACGCCCGCCGATGTGCCGGATGCCGGCCGCATCTGCCACGACGCATTCGCGGCGATCGCGGGTGGCCACAATTTTCCGCCCGATTTCCCCGATCGCGATGTGGCGACCGAAGTCATCTCGCGGCTTGTCGGACATGCCGGGTTCTACGGTGTCGTTGCGGAGGAGGGCGGCAGAGTGCTCGGCAGCAATTTCGTCGACGAGCGCTCGCCGATCGTCGGGCTCGGCCCGATCACGGTCGATCCGGCGGCGCAGAACAAGGGCGTCGGCGCGGCGTTGATGCGCCACATGATCGAGCGTGCCGACCGCAACCGGGCGCCCGGCCTGCGGCTGCTGCAATCGGGTTATCATACGCGCTCGCTGTGCCTCTACACGAAACTCGGCTTCGCGCCGCGCGAACCGATCGCCAATCTGCAGGGCCGGCCGCTCGGCATTACGGTGCCCGGCTGCACCGTGCGGCCGGCTCGCGTCGGCGATGCCGAGAGCTGCGACCGGCTGTGCCGTGCGGTGCACGGCCACGACCGCGGCGGCGAGCTGCGCGATGCGATCGCCGACGGCGTGGCATCGCTGGTTGAGCGCGACGGTCGGATCACCGGCTACACGACAAGCATCGCCTTCTTTGGCCACGCGGTTGGCGAGAGCGACGACGATCTGAAAGCGCTGATCGGGGCGGCGCCTGCATTCGGCGGCCCCGGCTTTCTGCT
>DATEKP010000140.1:0-3614 GCA_035277405.1 Allostellaceae bacterium
CGTCCGAACCAGAAGTTCGCCAGATTAAGCCGCTCTGTCATCCGATCTCGTCATGCCGGCCCCCGGGTCCGCGCTGCGCGCGGCCCGAGGATAAACTCCGGCCGGTATCCACGGCAGAGGTGGACCCCGGCCTGCGCCGGGGTGACGAGGATGGGATCACGCGGCCGGGCGGGCGGCTTCGGCCCCGGGGGTCGGCACGATGCGCTCGGAGGGGAACACCACCGTGATCTCGGTGCCGGCGCCGACCGTGCTGCGCAATTCGATGCCCCCGCCGTGCAATTGCATGATCGTCTTGACCGCCGGCAGGCCGAGCCCGGTGCCATGGTGGCGCCGCGCCAGCGAGCTGTCGACCTGCACGAACGGCTCAAGCACGCGATCGAGATCGGCGGCGGCGATGCCGATGCCGGTGTCGGCGACGGCGACGCGCATGCCGCGCTCCGGGTCGATCCGGCCGGTGATCGCGATCCGCCCGCCGGACGGGGTGAACTTGACCGCGTTGCCGATCAGGTTGAAGAACACCTGCCTGACCTTCCGCTCGTCGGCATGCAGCGGCGGCAGATCGGGCGGCAGCGCGATGTCGATCGTCAGCCCGGCCTTCTCGATCGAGGCGCGGCTGGCGCGCGCCACGGCGCCGATCGCGCCGGCCAGATCGATGACGTCCTCGTGCAATTCGAGCATGCCGGCCTCGGCCTTGGTCAGGTCGAGGATATCGTTGATCAGCTGCAACAGGTGCGAGCCGCTGACATTGATGTCGCTGACATAGGAGCGGTAGTGCTCGTTGCCGATCGGTCCCATGACCTCGCTCTGCATCAATTCGGCGAAGCCGATGATCGCGTTGAGCGGTGTGCGCAGTTCGTGGCTCATCGTCGCGAGAAATTGCGATTTCGAGCGGTTGGCGCTATCGGCCTCCTCCTTGGCCTGGCGCAGCGCCGCCTCGAAGCGGATGCGCTCGGAGATGTCGCGGACGACGCTGACGATCTCGGCCTCCCCAATATCGGGGTTCTGCGACCGGGTCAGCGTCGCCTCGAGCCAGACATAGCCGTCGTCCCGGCGCAACCAGCGATACACGATCGGCGCCGGGTTCGGGTTGTCGTCGAGACGTGCCAGGGCGGCGCAGAAACCGGGAAAATCGTCCGGGTGGACCGTCGCGCCGAGCGGCAGGGCGAGCACCTCGTCCGGCTCGTAGCCGCAGACCCGGCGGCAGGCCGGGGACACGTAGGTGAACCGGCCGCTGTGCGGATCGAGTCGCACGATCATGTCGCCCGAGTGCTCGGCGAGGAAACGGTAGCGCCGCTCGCTGTCGCGCGCCGTCCGCTCGGCCCTTTCGCGCCGCCCGAGTTCGCGCACCAGCGCCGCCCCGAGCGCGCCTGCCAGCGCTGCCAGCACGAGAACGGCGAGGGCGATGCCGATCGCCTTGCGGCGCCAGGGCGCGAGGATCGCGTCGCGCGCGGTGCCGACGGTTAGCACAAGCGGCAATTTGCCGAGCTGCCGGTAGGCGACCAGCCGGTCGATGCCGTCGATGATCGACGTCGTCGTGAAAACGCCCGATCCCGCCTTTGCCAGCTGCTGGAACACGCCGTAACCGGCGAAATCGCGGCCGACTTCGGCCTCGCGGTAGGGAATGCGGTCGATCAGCCGGCCGTCGGAGCGGAACAGCGCGACGGAGCCGCCGGGCCCCGGGTTGATCAGCGAGAACAGATGGCCGAAAAAATCGAGCCGCAACGTGCCGAGGACAACCCCGGCAAAGCCGCCGTCCGGCGTGTCGATGCGGCGGCTCATCGCGATCGACCAGGTGCCCGTTGTCGGGTCCTTGAATGGCGTGCCGATATAGAGGCCGGCATGCGGATCGTTATGGTGCACCCGGAAAAACGGCCGTTCGGCGAAGTTTTCGTCCGGCGGCGCGACATGGCGGGAATCGATCCGCACCTGCCCGTTTTCGTCGAGTACCTGAATGGGGCCGAGATAGCGCGCACTAGCGGCGTTGTCGAACAGCACCTCGTTGCGCATCGCGTCAGGCATGACCTCGATGCCGGGAAATTTGAGGCCGCTCAGCACCGCCTGCAGCGACAAGTCGTAGAGCTCGATCGTGCGGGTGATGTCGTGCTCGATCGTCGAGGCGAGGTTGGCCGACGACTGCACGGCGTGGTCCCAGGCGACGCGGCGCGCGTCCCACAACAGCCAGCCGGTCGCCAGCAGGATTCCGGCGAGCACCACGGCCGCACCGGTAACCAGCACCTGCACCGGTGGCCTTGCCTGCCGCGCAGCGTCGCCCGGCAATGACCGCGCCGGCCGGGCCGCCCAAAGCCGCATCGCTGTCTCCCTCGGCTGCGCCGTCCATGGTTGTGGCGTAATTTGCTTAATAATTGGTGGATTTCGATTCGCTGTGCACGCGATGATTGAGCCGGAGATGCCTGCTCGACCCGAGGACGATCCGGCCCGTCATTGACAGCGCCGCGGCGGCTCTGTAGCGTCCGCCGCACTGCCGCAGCAGCATGCTCGTTTTGTCCTCTATCGGGACCGGCCGGTCCGCGAGTTTCGCGCGCCGGCCGAATAGGCATTGGTCAATCGGGATCGGCCGATTGGGAATGGATGGGCCATGTTCGACACGCTCAGCGACCGGCTCAACGACGTCTTCGATAAGCTGCGCCGCCGCGGCGCGCTCACGGCCGACGATGTCGGCGCGGCGCTGCGCGAAATCCGCATCGCGCTGCTCGAGGCCGATGTCGCGCTGCCGGTGGTGCGCGATTTCATCAACGGCGTGCGCGAGAAGGCGGTCGGGCAGGAGGTGCTGCGCTCGGTAACGCCGGGCCAGATGGTCGTCAAGATCGTGCACGACCATCTCGTCGATGTGCTCGGCGGCGGCGCGCCCGAGGACAAAGACGGGGGGCGGCGGGGAGACGGCATCGACCTCAACGCGACGCCGCCGGTGGCGGTGCTGCTGGTCGGATTGCAGGGTTCGGGCAAGACCACGACCGCCGCCAAGATCGCGCTGCGCCTCAAGACCCGCGAGCGCAAGAAGGTGCTGATGGCTTCGCTCGACGTGCAGCGGCCGGCGGCGCAGGAGCAATTGGCGCAGCTCGGCCGCCAGACCGGCGTCGCGACCCTGTCGGTCATCGCCGGCCAGCGGCCGGTCGAGATCGCCCGGCGCGCCTTGCAGACCGGGCGCAGCGAGGGCTACGACGTGGTATTGCTCGACACCGCCGGGCGCCTGCACGTCAACGAGGAGCTGATGCTGGAGGTGGCGGCGGTGCGCGAGGCATCGCAGCCGCACCAGACACTGCTGGTGGCCGACGCGATGACCGGGCAGGACGCGGTCAACGTCGCCAAGGCGTTCGGCGAGCGCGCCGGGGTCACCGGCATCGTCTTGACCCGCGTCGATGGCGACGCGCGCGGCGGTGCCGCCTTGTCGATGCGCGCGATCACCGGCAAGCCGATCGTGCTGATCGGCACCGGCGAGAAGATCGACGCGCTCTAACCGTTTCATCCCGAGCGCATCGCCGGCCGCATCCTCGGCATGGGCGATGTCGTCAGCCTGGTCGAGAAGGCGGCCGAGACCGCCGATCAGGAGGAGGCCGAAAAGCTCGCCCGCAAGCTCGAAAAGGGCAATTTCGACC
>DATEKP010000141.1:0-3277 GCA_035277405.1 Allostellaceae bacterium
AGGCGCAGCCGCGCCCCCAGGGCTGTCGCGCCGGCTTGATCGACCGCGATCAGCGCCGCCAGCCGTCGCAGCGCATCGGGCTCAGGCTCCAGCGCGATCAGCCGCGCCAGCCGGTCGAGGCGGCTCGCCTCGGGCAGTACCGCCGTCAGCACGCCGTCCTCGGCCATCATGCGCAGCGCCGGCGCTGGATCGGGCACGGCGATCAGGCGCGTCAATTCCTGCGCCACCCGCTCGGCCGACAGCCCGCGCAAGAGCGGCACTGCGGCGCGGCAGGCGGCGCGCGCCGCATCGTCGCCGGTGCCCCCGGCACGCTGATCGCCGAAGCGGGCCTCGAAACGGTAGTAGCGCAGCACGCGCAGCACGTCCTCGGCGATGCGCCGCGCCGGCTCGCCGACAAAGCGCACGCGGCGTGCCTCCAGGTCGGCGACGCCGCCGACCGGATCGTGCAATGTCCCGTCCGGGTCGAGATAGATCGCGTTGATCGTGAAATCGCGCCGCGCCGCGTCCTCGGTCCAGTCGGCGTCGAACGCGACGCGGGCGCGCCGCCCGTAGGTCTCGACGTCGCGGCGCAAGGTCGTGATCTCGTAATGCCGCGGCCAGCCAGCTGTATCGACGATGGCAGTAATCGTGCCGTGCTCGATGCCGGTCGGCACGGTCTTGATATGGGCCGCGGCGAGCGCCGCGATGACCTCGTTCGGCGACGCCGAGGTGGCGAGATCGATATCGGCGATCGGCCGGCCGAGCAGCGCGTCGCGCACGCACCCGCCGACAAAGCGCGCGACGATGCCGGCCTTTGCAAGCGCTGCAACCAGCGCCGTCGCTGGTGCATCCTGCATCCAAGGCTGCGGCGCGATCTTCGGCGTTGCGCCCGTCATCGGGCAGGCCGCGGCTCGATGTGGCCGGGGATGATGCGGCCGTTCTCCGAGTGTGGCGGCACATAGATGCCGGGCTGCGACGTGCCGAAGCCGACCATCACGATAAACAGCATGATCGCCGCAAGCAGCACGCCGACCGCGGCGAGCCACGGCCAGGGCAGGGCGCGCCAGCCGATCTCACCGCGCCGCGGCGCGGTGCCGGCGAACCACATCCAGCCGAGATAAAGCGCGGTCGGCAGGACCAGCGGCAATACGATCGTGACGAAGACGCGGAACATCGCGCGATCAATCCGCCAGCACCTCGGCCAAATTGACCAGGATGCCGGCGGTGGCTCCCCAGATGTTGCGGCCCTGGTAGGGCAGCACGAAGAAGCTGCGGAGCATGCCGGCCGATCGGCGCTCGACGCGCTGGTGATTGCTCCGGTCGAGGATATAAGCGAGCGGCACCTCGAAGGCTTCGGCCACCTCGAAGGGATCGATCGCGAGCGGCAGCGGCGGCGCCAGGATGCCGACGATCGGGGTGATCTCGAACCCGGTGCCGGTGACATAGGTGTCGAGCCGGCCGATCACACTGACCCGCGCCTGCGGCAAGCCGACCTCCTCCTCGGTCTCGCGCAACGCGGCGGCGACCGCATCGGCATCGTCCTCCTCGATGCGGCCGCCGGGGAACGAGATCTGCCCGGCATGGGCCGAGAGATGCGCGGTGCGCTGCGTCAGCAATACCGACATGCCGTCCGCGTGGTCGATCAGCGGCACCAGCACCGCCGCGGGCCGGAGCGCGGCGCTGGGCGGCGTCATGCCGGGGTTGAGGTCGTGGTCGCCGCGCAAGACCTCGCGGAATGCCGCCGCCTCGGCCGGGTCGGCGGTGCCGCCGAAGCCGCGCCTGCCGGCTGGCCGGCGCGCCAGGCGCTCGATCGCGCGCTCACGCGTCACACCCATGCTCCCGTTGAAAGTGCCGCGGCTGTCAGGCCGCTCATTCGTCGTCGAGCTCGCCGAGCCGGAAGAACATGCCGCCGCTCCATACCCCGAACTGGCTTTCGCCGGCGGCCGGCTCCTCCCGCCCGAACTCGACCAGCTCGTAAAATACCGGGCGCAACAGCCGCGCCTCAAGCCCACCCCGCACGCGAATATAGGGAGCGGGCGTGGCGTCCGCCGCCAGCTCGACGTGCAGCGGGTGGTCGGGGCCGGCCGTCACAATCTCGTCCAGATTGGTCCGGAAGATCAGGCGCTGGTCGCGGCCTTCGCCCTCGCGGTCGAGCGCGACCGCGACGAATGGCGCGTCTTCGACCGTGACCCGGCCGCGCTCGGCCGGGGTCACCAGCCAGTAGCTGCCGTCCGCTTCACGGCGCAGCACGGAGGCGAACAGCTTGACGAGCGGCAGCCGGTTGATCGGGGAACCGCGGTAAAACCATGTACCGTCGCGCGCGATGCGCATGTCGAGATCGCCGAGCTCGACCGCCCTGCGGCGCGGCTTCGGCGAGAGTTTCGGGGACGAATTGCCTGGACCGGAGTTTTCCATCAGTTTCGTCGGCGAAACGGCGCGTAAAGAAGGATCGCAGAGCGTGAGCGCAAGCACATCGGCCAATCCCCTCCCGGTAAACGCGCGGCCGGGAGATCTCGTCGCCGAGGTGGAAGGGCTGGGCGAGCGGCTGCGCCTGGTGCGCGAGCGCATCGGCGAGGTCATCTTCGGGCAGGCCGAGGTCGTCGAGCAAGCGTTGATAACATTGCTATCGGGCGGCCACGCACTGCTGATCGGCGTGCCGGGCCTGGCGAAGACCCGGCTGGTCGAGACGCTCGGCATCGTGCTCGGTCTCGACGACAAGCGCATCCAATGCACCCCCGATCTGATGCCGGCCGACATTCTCGGCTCCGAGGTGCTCGAGGAGAGCGAAACCGGGCGCCGCTCGTTTCGCTTCATCAAGGGGCCGGTGTTCTGCCAACTCTTGATGGCCGACGAGATCAATCGCGCCAGCCCCCGCACGCAATCGGCACTGCTGCAGGCGATGCAGGAGGGCAGGGTGTCGATCGCCGGGCAGTACCACCCGCTGCCGCGCCCGTTTCACGTGTTGGCGACGCAGAACCCCTTGGAGCAGGAGGGCACCTACCCGCTGCCGGAAGCCCAGCTCGACCGCTTCCTGCTGCAGATCGACGTCGACTACCCCGACCGCGAGGCCGAGCGCCGCATGCTGATCGCGACCACCGGCATTGCCGAGTCGCCGCCGCGCCAGGCCATGACGGCCGACGAACTGCTCGCGGCGCAGCGCCTGGTGCGGCATATCCCGATCGGCGACAGTGTCGTCGATGCGATCCTCGCCCTGGTCGCCGCCGGCCGGCCCGATGCGGCGGCCGAGGGGCCGCGCCGCTTTGTCGCCTGGGGCGCCGGGCCGCGCGCCGGCCAGGCG
>DATEKP010000142.1:0-16702 GCA_035277405.1 Allostellaceae bacterium
GAGGCCGAGCGCCGCCGCCAATCCGCGCGGCGTCGGCACGCAGAATTGCGCCGGCCGGGCGAAGGCGAACAATTCCAGCACGTCCAGCGCGGCGAACTCCGGCATATCGAGCCGCCGCGCCGTGGCGCGCGCGTGGCATACGATCGCCGCCGCGCCGTCGAGCCGCGCCCGCGCCTCGGCCGGCGCCAGCGCCTCGATTTCGCCGTCCGGCGACAGCCACACGACTTCGCGAAACCCGGCAACCAGCGCTGCCGCTCGCGGCACCAGCACATGCTCGGCGGTGGGCAGGTTCGCCATCGAGTGGAGCGCTGCTTTCGCCTAATTCCCCTTGGCCGGGCCTGACCCGGCCATCCACGTCTTCCTTTTCAGCGGCGTAAAATCAAGACGTGGGTGCCCGGAGCAAGTCCGGGCACGGGGATTTATGGATGGCGGCCCCAAAGAACGGCGGTAGCATCGCGGCATGTCTACGATGATCTACCACATGTGCCCGGCAGAGGCATGGGAAGCGGCCGTCGCCGCCGGCCGCTATGACGGCACCGAAGGCGACCGGCGCGATGGCTTCATCCATTTCTCGACCGAGGCGCAATTGCCCGAGAGCGCGCGCCGCCACCGCGCCGGACAGGCGGGCCTGCTGCTGATCGCCGTCGAATCGGCGCGGCTCGGCGACCGCCTGCGCTGGGAGCCGGCGAGGGGCGGGCAGCTATTCCCGCACCTCTACGGCCCGCTGTCGCCGGGCGAGGCCGTCTCGGTCACGCCGCTGCCGCTCGGCCCGGACGGCAACCACATCTTTCCGCCGCTAATCTGAGTTGCGCGATTCGTCCCTACTGCACCCCTCTCCCCACCGGGGGAGAGGGCAGGGTGAGGGGGCATTTGCGGGCGCGCGCTTGTCCTCACCCGGCGGTAGCTGTCGCGACCGCCACCCTCTCCCGCAGTGCGGGAGAGCGGTTTTGTCCGATCACCCGCGGAAGCGGGAGCGCAGCGCGTCCCATTCGTCGGCGCCCCATAGCTGGAAGGTCTCGCGCAGCGTCCTTTCGCGCGCCGGGGCCGGGTGGCGGCGGGTCGCGGCCAGTTCCGACAGCATCTGTTCGCAAATTCCGACGACGCTTTTCAGCAGCAGGCCGGGCAGGATCGCCAGCTTGTAGCCCATGGCCTCGGCCTCGGCGAGGTCGATGTCGGGCGTTTTGCCGCCGCGCACGACGTTGAGGAGGCACGGCCCCGTGACGCGGCGCGGCACGGCGGCGATCTCCTCCAATGTCTGCGGCGCCTCGACGAACACCATGTCGGCGCCGGCGGCGAGCGCGGCGTTGGCGCGGCCGATCGCCTCGTCGAGGCCGGCGACGGCGCGCGAATCCGTGCGGGCGATGAGGAGGAAGTCGGGGTCGCGGCGCGATTGCGCGGCGGCGCGGATCTTGGCCAGCCATTCCTCGCGCGGCACGATCTCCTTGTCGTCGAGATGGCCGCATTTTTTCGGGAAGCCCTGGTCCTCGATATGCAACCCGGCGGCGCCGGCGGTCTCGTATGCGCGCACCGTGCGCACGACGTTGAGCTCGTTGCCGTAGCCGGTGTCGGCATCGGCGATCACCGGCAAGGCGACCGCGGTCGCGATGCGGCCGGCATTGGCTGCCATCTCCGACATCGTCAGGAGGCCGAAATCGGGGTAGCCGAAGGTCGCGGCGGTGCCGGCGCCAGTCATGTAGACCGCATCGAACCCGGCGCGCTCGATCAGCCGGGCGGTGATGCAGTCATAGGCGCCGGGCGCCACCACCATGCCGGGGCGCCGCAACAATTCGCGCAGCCGAGCCGCCTGGGTCATATCGTCCTCCTCTCGCCGGTTCGGGTTGGCATGTTAGATCAGGCGCGGCGCGGGCGCGAGCCGGGCTCCTGCGACGGCATCGTCTGCCGCGCCGGGACCGAAGGCGGCGGCAGGCGCATCGCGCGCTGCTCGGCGAGGCGTAAGGCAGAGGCGGTCTCCGGCAGCGGCGGCACATCGAGGCGGGGCGGCAGGCCGAAGCCGAAGGCGGTCGTCAGGTCGCCGCAGGTGGCGCGCCGCCAGCGGCTCAGATTGGCGATCTCGACGCCAAAGCGCGCCTCGATCAGCCGCAAGGTCGAGGTGTGGTCGAACACCGCGCCGCAGACATAGCCGCCGCGGCTGTACGGCGAGATCACCAGGCACGGCACGCGGAACCCGAGCCCGACCGGCTGGCCGAGGACGAACTCGCCTGGCGTCCCGGGCGCCGGGACCGGCGGCGCGACATGGTCGAACTGGCCGTCATTCTCGTCATAATTGAGGATCACCGCGGTCTTCGCCCACAAGGCCGGGTTCGCCCACAGGGCCTCGAGGATCTGGCGGGTATGGTCTTCGCCGGCAGCGGGCAGGTAGTCGGGGTGCTCGGTGACGGTGGAGGGCGGCACGATCCAGCTCACCTGCGGGATGTTGCCGCGGCGCAAATCGTCCAGCAGTTCGTGGAGCGGCCGGTCGCGCACGGCATTCTCGTACAGCGGCGAGGAGGGCGAGAGGCCGTGATACTGGCTGAAATAGCGCGACACGTTGCAGTAGTAGTCGTCAACATCGTGATAGATGCGCCATGAGATTCCGGCGCGCTGCAGCCGTTCCGGGTAGGTTTCCCAATACCGGGTCTGCCGCGAATTGTTGAGCGCCGGCTTGCCGAAGCGGCCCTCGGCGTCGATCGACGCGGTCATCAGGTAGAAGCGGTTGGGCAGGGTCGGGCCGAACACCGAAGAATGGTAGGCGTCGCAGATCGTGAAGGTGTCGGCCAGCGCGTAGTAGAACGGCAGGTCGGCGCGGGTCAGATAACCCATCGTCAGCGGCGCGTCCGGGCCGTCGACAGCACGGTGCGCCGGCAGCCAGCGGTCCATCGCTCCGTCGTTCCAGGCCGCGTGCTGCACGCTCCAGGCGTGGCTCAGGTCGCGCATGCGCTGGGCGTTGGTGCGCGTTGTATCGAGGCGGAACGGCAGGACGAAGCCGGAGGGGCCGTCGGGATCGTGCTGGCGCAACCGCGAGCTGCCGTCGGCGAAGCCGCGCACGCCGCGCAACGTCCCGAAATAATGGTCGAACGAGCGGTTCTCCTTGGTCAGGACGATGATGTGGTCGATGTCGTTGAGCTTGGCGGGGCGCGCTGCCGCGGCCGCCGGGTTGGCCGTCGCGCCGAGCGCCAGCGCCGCCGCCCCCTGCATGAAATTCCGGCGCGCCAACTCGCGCATGGATCGTCCCCCTTCGACCGCTATGCTACCACGATGCGCCCGGGCGCGTTGACGCGCCGCGCCGAGCGTGCTTGTGAAAAGGCGAAAAAGAAGGAGGAGGGAGGATGACCCCGGTTTCCGCGCACAACATCGAGTTCGTCGGCCATTCCGGGCAGGACGGCCGCGGCGACGGCGTGCAGGTCATGGTGAACAACGGCTACGCCTATGTCGGCCACATGTTCTCCGACGGCTTTACGGTCACCGACGTGCGCGATCCGCGCAACCCGACGCCGGTCAATTTCGTGCCGGCGCCGCCCAATACCCGCGCCTTTCACCTGCAGACGCACGGCGAGCTGCTGCTGACCGTCAACTCGCCGAACATCTGGGTGTTGCAGGGCTATGCCGACCCCAACGACTATTTCAAGGCCTCGATTACCGAGAGCTTTACCAGGCGCGACAAGGAATTTGCCGCCGGCCTGCGGGTCTACGACATCTCGACGCCGGCCGAGCCGCGCGAGATCGCGTTCATGCCGGTGGACGGGCTCGGATTGCACCGGCTGTGGTATGTCGGCGGGCGCTATGCCTATGCCTCGTGCCACTGGCAGGGCTTCACCGACCACGTGTTGGCGATCATCGACATGCAGGAGCCGACCCGCCCCGAGATCGTCGGGCGCTGGTGGCTGCCCGGCATGCACACGGCCGGCGGCGAGACGCCGGATTGGCCGAAGGGGCGGCGCTACGCGCTGCACCACGCGATCGTCGCCGACAACCTCGCCTACGCGGCGTGGCGCGACGGCGGCATGACGATCCTTGATATCGCCGACCCGAGCGCGCCGAAATTGCTCGCCCACCGCAACTGGTCGCCGCCGTTCGGCGGCGGCACGCACACGCCGTTGCCGCTGCCGGAGCGCGGGCTCGCTGTGTTCGCCGACGAGGGCAATCTCGACAATTGCGCCAACGGCATCCAGCGCTGCTGGGTGTTCGACGTGCGCGAGCCGACCAATCCGGTCCAGATCGCCGCCTTCCCGACCCCCGACGAAGAGGATTATTGCACCAAGGGGGCCAAGTTTGGTCCGCACAATTTGCACGAGAACCGGCCGGGCGCGTTCCGCAGCGAGCAGCTGATCTTCGCCACTTACCAGAACGCCGGGATCCGCGTGTTCGACATCGCCGACCCGTTCGCGCCGCGCGAGGTCGCGCATTTCGTGCCGCCGGCGCCCGAGCGCATGGTCGATCCGCGCCCCAACCGCCCGCGCGTGATCCAGTCGAACGACGTCTACGTCGCGCCCGACGGGCTGATGTACGTGACCGATGTCAATGACGGGCTGACGATCTTGCAATACACGGGCTGATGCAGTGAAGCGGCGCGCGCGAAGGTTGATGCGTCACCGTTGCGGGACGGAGGCTGTGGCGGTAATGTCACAGCATGCAGGGCGGCAACGGCATTGACCTCGCGGCGGTCTACCAGCTCCTGACCGAAATGGCAGGAATGCTTGCGGCGCATGATCGCCGATTCGATCAGCTTGCGGCGGTCGCCAATGAGCACGGGCGAAAGATCGACGATCTCGCCGCCGGGTTGCGCGAATTGCGGTTGGCCGTGATGCAGTACCATGACGCGGTTATCGGGCACGGCGTCGAGCTGACGCGGTTGGGTGAGCGCGTCAGGCAGATCGAGGCGCATCTGAACCTCGATGCGGCCCCGCCCTGACACGGTTGATCGCGGAGCCGCAGATGGCAAAGCCGGATGAAACCGATCCCGCGTATCAGCGGGTCATGGCGTTGTTCAACAGCATTCCGCCGGGACCCGACCATATCGAGCGGTTTCTCGAAAAACTGCACGGGCCGGGGTGGAAGGAGCGGGCGATGCGAGCCGGCCCGCTGACGCTGGAATTCGGCCGGCGGCTGCTCGAGTTGGAGGCCCGGATCGGCCGCATCGAGCGCCATCTGCACCCATCGTCGGCGCCGTTGCAGTGGGAAGCAACGGAGCCTCTCAAGCCCATCGCGTCGCCGCCGCGGAAATAGCTGCCCCGAATCCCCGCGGGTCAAGCCCGCGCGTCGCAATGACGGCGTTTCATTTGAGCAGCATCCGGTCAAGTTTGTTCAGCCCGTTTTCGTCATGCCCGGACTCGATCCGTGCATCCACGCGAAACTGCGAGGACATCGCCTGCTGCTCGGGTCAAGCCCGACCAAGACAATGGAGAGGGCGATTCCGTTTGATCGCACGCTGCTCTACTGCCCGCTACAGCAATCCCAGATCGCGCAGGCTGGTGTGGTGGCCGCGGCCGATGATGATGTGGTCGTGCACGGTGACGCCGAGCGGCTTGGCGGCGTTGACGATGTCGCGGGTGACGGCGATATCGGCCTTCGATGGGGTCGGGTCGCCCGACGGGTGGTTGTGCACCAGAATGAGCGCCGAGGCCTGCAGTTCGAGCGCGCGCTTCATGACTTCGCGGGGATAGACCGGCGTGTGGTCGACCGTACCGCGCTGCTGCCGCTCGTGCGCGATCAGCCCGTTCTTGCGGTCGAGGAACAGCAGGTGAAATTCCTCGACCGTGCCGTATGCGATATGGGCGTTGCAGTAATCGATCAGCCGATCCCATGAACTGATGACCGAACGCTCGCGCCGCAATTCGGCCCTGCTCAGCCGGAGCGCCGCCTCGCGCACCGATTTGATCAGCGCCACCGCCGGCTCGCGCAGGCCGGCGGCGCGCAATGCGTCAGGCGCCGCGCTCAAGACATCGGGAAACCCGCCGAAGCGGTCGATCAGCGCCTTGGCGAGCGGCTTTACGTCCTTGCGCGGATCATTGGCGAACAGCAGCACTTCCAACAACTCGTAGTCCGGCAGGCTCTCGGCGCCGGCATCGAGCAGCCGCTGGCGCAGTCGATCGCGATGGCCGTGAAAATGCGGGGCTGCGCCCGCCATGTCGGCGAGGCCGGTCGCCGGGCGCTTGGGCGCGGTCTTCACCGCCGCCGCGCCCGCATCGCCGCCAATCGGGCTTCGGCCATATGGCGCGGTTCGTCGCTGTCGTAGGCCTCGGCGAAGGCGTCGATGCCGCGGGCGATCGCGGCACCGGTCGACAGGTCCTGCCATTCGCCGATCAGCTGCTTTTGGATGCGCAGCGCCCGCTTGCCGCCGGCGAGGATCGCGGCCGCGAAGCGCTCGACCGCGGCATCGAGCTCCTCCGGCGCCGCGACGGCATCGACGAGTCCCCAGGCCAGTGCCTCTGCGGCACCGATCGGCTCACCGGTCAGCAATAGCCGGCGCGCGCGCCCTTCGCCGATTAGCTGCGGCAGCAACGCCGCCTCGACGACCGACGGGATGCCGACCCTGACCTCCGGCATGCCGAATTGCGCGCGCTCGCTGGCGACCCGCAGGTCGCAGGCGGCGGCGAGCTCCAGCCCGGCGCCCAAGGCGTAGCCGTCGATGCGGGCGATGACCGGCGCCGGCAATTTGCGAAAGCCGTCGCAGCAGCGGTGCACCAGCGTGATGAAGTCGCGCGCGCTGTCGCGGTCAAGCGCCGCCAGCTCGCCGATATCGGCGCCGCCGACAAACGCCCGCTCGCCGGCGCCGGAGAGGATAACGAGCCGCAGCTCAGCATCGTTTTCGAGCCGCTCGATGGTCTCGACGAGCTCGACCATCAGGGCGCGGTTGAGCGTGTTGAGCTTCGACCGGTTGTCGATCGTGACGCGCGCCAGATGCCCGCCCTCCGGCCGCTCCTCGCGGGCTATCGTGACGCCCATCGCGCGTTTCTCCGCCTGGAGGTTGCGGGTCGGCTCGTGCATAGTGGGCGCTGCTCTGTCGCAGGAGGCGAGAGTGGATATTATCGAGGACATCGGGGCAATCCGCGAGCTTTACGGCGAACCGGGCGAGCGCGCGGTCAAGAAGCAATTGCCGCGGCTCGAAAAGCATTCACGCGCCTTCATCGCGCTGTCACCGTTTCTCGTCATCGCCTCGGCCGATCCGCAGGGCCGCGTCGATGCTTCGCCGAAGGGCGACGCGCCGGGCTTCGTGCGCGTGCTCGACGACGAGACATTGCTGATCCCGGACCGGCTCGGCAACAACCGGGTCGATACGATCTCGAACCTGCTCGCCGCTCCGGGCGTCGGCCTGATCTTCTTCGTGCCGGGCCTGCGCGAGACGTTGCGGGTCAACGGCCGCGCCAGCATCACGACCGACCCGGCCGTGCTCGAAGAGTGCGCGGTGCAGGGCAAACTGCCGCGCAGCGGCATCCTGGTGCATGCCGACGAGGTTTATTTCCACTGCGGCAAGGCGCTGATCCGCTCCGATCTGTGGAACCCCGAGAAGCAGGTCAAGCGCAGCGATTTCCCGCCGCTCGGCCAGATCATCGCCGAGCAGATCGGCGACGGACGGCCGATCGAGGAATCGGTGCGCTACACCGAGGAAGGCTACCGCACCCGGCTTTACTAACACGAAACCCTCTCCCGCATCGCGGGAGAGGGGGGACCGATCGCGCAGCGAGCGGTGGGTGAGGGCACGGCGGCATTGCCCCCTCACCCCAACCCTCTCCCCCGTTGGGGAGAGGGGGTCCGCAAGTCGCCCTGGAACGATGATGCCTGTCCAAACTGCCGACATTCTCGTCATCGGCGCCGGTATGGCCGGCGCCTCGGCGGCCGCGCATCTCGCCGCCAGCGCCCGCGTCATCCTGCTCGAAGCCGAGGAGCAGCCCGGCTATCACAGCACCGGCCGCTCGGCGGCGCTGTTCAGCGAGACCTACGGCCCGCCGGCGATCAACATCCTGACCCGCGCCGGGCGCTCGTTTTACGAAAACCGCGCCGGCGGCCTGGCCGAACACCCGATCCTCGCGCCGCGCGGCGTGCTGGTGTTCGCGATGCCGGGCCAGGAGAAGCTGTTCGACGAATTGCGCGATGACCCGGCCGTGCAGCTGCTCGACGCGGCCGCGGCGCGGGCGATCGTGCCGGTGCTGCGGCCGGAGACAATCGCCGCCGCGGTTTACGAACCGGCCGCGATGGACATCG
This sequence comes from Allostellaceae bacterium, assembly GCA_035277405.1. GTDB lineage: Bacteria > Pseudomonadota > Alphaproteobacteria > ATCC43930 > CGMCC-115725 > DATARH01. Next base: position 8,200 of record DATEKP010000142.1, read on the forward strand.
ACGTGCACGGCCTGCATCAGGCCTATCTGCACCGCTTGCGCCACGCCGGCGGGCGGATCGTCTGCGGCGCGCCGGTCGCGCGGTTGGAGCGCAGCGGCGGCGCGTGGACGGCGGTGACCGGGGCCGGCGCGTTTTCCGCCCCGATCGTCGTCAACGCCGCTGGCGCCTGGGCCGACACGGTCGCGGCGCTGGCCGGGCTGCCGCCGGTCGGCATCGTGCCGAAGCGGCGCACCGCGCTGATCGTCGCGCCGCCGCCCGGCCTTGCGATCGACCGCTGGCCGCTGACCATCGACGCGGCGGAGACCGGCTATTTCAAGCCGGAAGCCGGCAAGCTGCTGGTGTCGCCGGCCGACGAGACGCCGGTTGCGCCATCCGACGTGCAGCCGGAGGAGATCGATGTCGCGCTCGCGATCGCCCGGCTGGAGGAGCGCACGACGCTGAGGGTCGCCCGCGTCGAGCGCAAATGGGCCGGGCTGCGCAGCTTCGCCGCCGACAAGGTGCCGGTCGTTGGCTTCGATCCGCTCGCCGACGGGTTCTTCTGGCTGGCCGGGCAGGGCGGCTACGGCATCCAGGCGGCCGAGGGTCTGGCGCGCTGTGCGTCCGGGCTGATCGCCGCCGGGCATCTGCCGGAGGATCTCGCCGCCGCCGGCCTCGACGCGACGGCGCTCGACCCGGCGCGGTTTCGGGGCTGAGGAATCCAGGGTGACCGACTTAGCGCCCGCCCCTGGACCCCCGCGTTCGCACCGCGTTCCCGGGGGTGACGGAAAGTGATCGCGCCTGTGCGGATCACGCTCTGGAATCGTCCCGGCGCAAGCCGGGACCCATCAGGCCGCCGCGCAATTCGTGCAGAAGTGGGTCCCTGCTTTCGCATGGACGACAAGATACCGTCGAGATCCGCCGACTGCGGACTCAGGACACCAGCGGCGCTGCGCCTTTGACTATTCCGCGGCCAACGGCTTGCGCTCGTCGGCGATCAGGCGGTCGACCATGCGGCGCATGTGCATGCGGGTGGCGTCCGACGCGATATCGACAAGGCCCTGTTCGCCGAACTCGTCCAGCCGCGCCTGCTGCGCCTCGACCATCTCCTTATCCTCGAGAAAGGTCGGAGCGATCTCGCGGTAGAGCTGCTCAGTCGCCTCCGGCTCGTTCTGGCGGTAGCCGTTGGCGACCGACCAGAAGTAGAAGCAGCTCGTCTCGGTCTCCGGCGTCAACCCATGGAACAGGCGAAACTGAAAGCGGAAATCGCGCTGCGGGTCGCTGCAGTCGCCGCCCGTATCGTTGGCGCCGGTCCATTGCAGGATGCTCGACGGCGCGACGAACTCGAATTCCTGCAGACGGTCGACACGACCCTGGAATCCGGCGGCCTTGACGTAGCTTGGCGGCGGCGGCGAGTTCTTCATCCAGCGCGTGAACTTGAGGCCCGATGGCGTGCGCACCGTCTTCATCTCGGCATCGACATGCTGCCCCGGATTGCCGCCGACCGTCTTGGCGTGCAGATAGCCGAGATGCGTCAGGTCCATCAGATTATCGACCATCAGCATGTAGTTGCCCTTTATCGGGTACACGTCGTGCTTGTTGGGCCACGTGCTGTGGTAGGGGAAATCGACGATCGTCGCCGGGTCGGCGAGGGCCGGGTCGCCCATCCACAGCCAGACGAGGCAATCCTTCTCGACCGCCGGATAGCTGCGCACGCGCGCGTCCTCGGGGATCAGCCGCTGACCGGGGATCGCGACGCAGCACCCGGCCGCGTCGAACACCAGCCCGTGGTAGCCGCATTGGATGCCGGCATCGACGACGCGCCCCAGATGCAATGGCGCCGCGCGGTGGCAGCAGCGGTCGGCCAGCGCGCCGACCTTGCCCGAGCCGTCGCGGAACAATACCACCGGATCGTTGCAGATGCGGCGAGCGAGCGGCTCATCGCCGAGTTCGTCGGCCCATGCGGCGATGTACCAGGCGTTGCGCAGCAGCATCGTTTTCCTCCACTAGGGCATCGCGGCGATGTTACGCCGCGCCGGATTCGGTTGCCAGAAGATGCAATGCGCGGCGTACCGCGGCGTGACGGATCTCGGCGCGATCGGTGCCGGAAAGGTGGCTGCGCTCGACGCTGGCTGCGCCGTCCTTTCGTGCGATGCCGAAATAGACAAGGCCGAGCGGCTTCTGCGGCGTCGCGCCGCCCGGGCCGGTGATGCCGGTGACCGAGACCGCGAGATCGACCGGCGCGCGCGCGACCGCGCCGCGCGCCATCGCCGCGGCGGTCTGCGCACTGACCGCGCCGTGCGCCGCGATGGTCTCGGCCGGCACGCCGAGGAGGTCGGTCTTGGCGGCGTTCGAATAGGTGAAGAAGCCGCGCTCGACGACATCGGACGCGCCGGCGATCGCGGTCAGCGCCGCCGCGACAAGCCCGCCTGTGCAGGATTCAGCCGTCGCGAGACGCCACCCGCGCGCCCGGCATTGGGCCAGCACCCGCTCGGCGAGGTCGAGGGTCTCACGGTCGAACACCGAGCGCTCCTTCGCCGATCAGCAGCACCAGCACAGCGTAGAGCGCCGCCACACTATCGTCGAGCATGATGCCGAGACCGCCCTTGACTCGCCGCTCGACCGCGCGGATCGGCCACGGCTTGGCGATGTCGAACAGGCGGAACAGCAGGAACGCGGCGGCGTAGGCCCGCCAATCGAGCGGGGCGGCGAGCAGCACGAGCCATTGCGCCGCCACCTCGTCGATGACGATGAACCCCGGATCGGCGCGGCCGCTCGCCTCGGCCGTCCGGCCGGCCGCCCAACCACCGATCGCGAACGCGAGCGCGGCCGCGGCGGCGAGGGGCGGGATGCCGCCGCCTTGTCGGATCGCCCAGGCGCAGGGCAGCGCTGCGAGCGAGGCCCAGGTGCCGGGCATCGCCGGCAACAGGCCGACGCCGCACCCGGTCGCGATCACCGCCGCCGGATGCCACCATGGGAGGCCGATGCGGGTTTCGTTCAAGCGAAGGGCCGCCCTTCAATTTTCGTCCCGGCGAAAGCCGGGACCCACGTATCCGACAGCAGAGGCGGTCGAAAAAGGGGTCCCTGCTTGTGCAGGGACGACAGGGTTTGTGTTCAATTACAGCGGCAAGCGCACGGTCGCGACGGCCTGCGCGGCGATGCCCTCACCGCGGCCGGCGAAGCCGAGGCGATCGGTCGTCGTCGCCTTGACGCTGACGCGCGCCGGCGCAAGCCCCAGGATAGCGGCGACCCGCTCGACCATCGCCGCGCGGTGCGGCCCGATCTTCGGCGCCTCGCAGATCACCGTGACATCGACCGCGGCGATCTCGCCGCCCTGTTCGCGCACCAGCAGCGCAGCGTGCCTGAGGAATTGCTCCGACGCCGCGCCCTTCCAGCGCGGGTCGCTGGGCGGAAAATGCATCCCGATATCGCCGGCGCCGATCGCGCCGAGCAACGCGTCGGTCAGCGCGTGCAAGCCGACATCGGCGTCGGAATGGCCGACGAGGCTCGCGTCATACGGGATTTCGACGCCGCAGATCGTGACATGGTCGCCCGGCCCGAAACCGTGCACGTCGAAGCCGTGCCCGACCCGCACATCGGCGCGCCGCGCCATCAGCAGCCGCTCGGCCGCGGCGAGATCGTGCGCTGTCGTCACCTTTAGATTGTCCTCGGTGCCGGCGACGATGACGGGAGCGATGCCGGCGGCTTCGGCGACGGCCGCGTCATCGGTCAGAATGCGCCCGGCCATTGCCCGGTGTGCCGCCAGGATGGGCGGAAAATGAAACCCCTGCGGGGTCTGCGCCCGCCACAGCCGAGAACGGTCGACAGTGGCGACGATTACGCCATCTTCGACCCGCTTGATCGTATCGCCGAGCGGCAGGGCAGGGATGGCGGCTGGGGCGCCATCGAGCGCGGCGACGACGCGGTCGATCAGCGCCGCATCGGGGAACGGCCGCGCTCCGTCGTGGATCAGCACGCGGGCCGGCGCATGCGGCGTCAGCGCCTCGAGGCCGAGCCGCACCGAATCCTGCCGCTCGGCGCCGCCCGGCACCGGCGGCAGAATGGCGAGGCCCGTCATCGCCTCGTCGAACACTGCGCGGTCCTCGTCGCGGATCACGACCTGCACGACGGCGACCTTCGGATGGCGTGCAAAGGCTTCGACGGCATGGCGCAGCACGCTCTGCCCGCCGAGCGGCAGGTATTGCTTCGGCAAGGCGCCGCCGAACCTTGTGCCGCGGCCGGCCGCGACAATCAGCGCGCAAACCCCGTCCATTGGCGTAAACTACCGCGGCGGCGCGGCCCTCGCCAGCAGGGCCGTCATGAGGCGCGTATGGCGCTCAGGCCTTCAGATCGACGATCTCGACCCAGTTGGGCTTTTCTCCCATCGGGTAATGCCCGGCCGGTTTCAATTCGCCGCTGTTCGGGTCGATCGCGTGCACGGTCATGCCTGCCGAATCCAGCCCGACCGACAGCAGGAACCTGCTGCGCGGATCGATGTTGAAGCCGCGCGGCGTCTTCTCGGTCGGATATTTGCCGATTTTGGTCAGCGTGCCCTTGTCGGGGTCGATCTTGTAGCCGTGCAATGAACTCGTCGTGCGCACCGCGCCGTAGAGGAACTTGCCGTTCGGTGTCACGTGGATGTCCGAGGCGGCGGCCGAACCGTTGCCGGTATGGTCGCCGGTATCGACGAACGCGACCTCGGTCAGCGTGCCCTTGTCCTTGTCGATCGCGTAGGTGCCGATCGTCGCGGTCGTCTCGGTGATCAGATAGGCCCAGCGGCCGTTCGGGTGGATCGTGAAGTGGCGCGGCCCGGCGCCTTCTTTGGTCGAAATCGACGGCGGGTCGTTCGGCGTCAGCTTGCCGCTCGCCGCGTCAAACTTGAACTGCAGCACCTCGTCGCCGCCCAATACCGGCACATAGGCGTGCTTGTTGTCGGCGGCGATATAGACGCAGTGCGCCTTGGGCTTGGTGTCGATGACCTGAGTCGCCTTCTCCTCGACGATGTAGAGCGCATCCATCGGATAGCTCGCCACCTTGGCCCCGACATAGGACGCGCCGAGCAGGTGCTTGCCGGTCTGATCGACGTTGATATAGGCCATCTGATCGACCAGCGGTGTCACGTCGAGATGCGTCAGCCTCCCGCTTTCCGTGTCGATCGAGAAGCTCGACACCGGATAGGGCGGGCTGCGCAATTGCGCGTAGATGAAGCGCTTGCTCGGGGCGAGCGCCATCGGCAGGCTCGACGGCGACGGCTTGTCGGTGCCAGGCACCGGCGTCTTCTCGATCATGGTCAGCGCGCCGGTAGTGCGGTTCATCGCCAGCACGTAAATATCCTTGCTGCCGGCGTTCGAGACGTAGACGGCGGTTTCGGGAGACTCGTCTGCCATGGTCCGTCGTGCTCCGATCAAGGGAAGCGGCAGGATACCCAGCCCGGCAAGACCGCCGAACCCGAGTTGCAATGCCCGCCGCCGTCGGATTTTCCGCTGCATCGCACTCTCCCCCTCGTAGAGTTTTCGCAGCGTAAAGCGGAAACCGCAGAAATGCGATCACCCCGTTGCCCGGCTTCGACCCACGGCTATCCGGTTGAGAGTTTGATGGTCGCATTCCGGGGTCGCACAACCCACCGGCCGCACTCAAATTGCGCCGTCGTTGCGAGCAGAGCGAAGCAATCTCGTGCCGCCGATTTCCTGGCCAACGAGATTGCTTCGTCGCCTCTGGCTCCTCGCAATGACGACGATTTGAAACATCGCGAACTCCCAGTCCGGCACACCAGCTCCCCGCGCCGGCGGAGACCCAATTTCCGACCGTCCATGCGCCGGAACGATGGGTCCCTGCCTTTGCAGGGACCCGAATTGTGCTAGGCGAGCAGGGGTGCGGTCGGCACACGACAAGACCGGCGCGAGCGGCTGTCCTCGGCTTGCGGTGCGGCGGCGCCTCGGCTACTATAATTTGCCTAGTTTTTAGGCAATTTGCACGTCTGAGCAATTCATGGGCATTCGCCTCGATAGCCTCGCGCTCGACGATCCGGTCATACTGGCGCCGATGTCGGGGGTCAGCGACCTGCCGTTCCGGCGCCTCGTCAAGCGCCACGGCGCGGCGCTCGTCGTCTCCGAGATGATCGCCAGCCAGGCGGCGATCCGTGAGAGCCGGCAGTCACTGAAGATGGCCGAGAGCTGCCCCGAGGAGCAGCCGATGGCGGTGCAGCTCGCCGGCTGCGACCCGCAGATCATGGCCGAAGCGGCGAAGCTCAACGCCGATCGCGGGGCGCGGCTGATCGACATCAATTTCGGCTGTCCGGTCAGGAAGGTGGTGGGCGGGCATGCCGGCTCGGCCTTGATGCGCGACGAAGTGCACGCGGCGCGCATCCTCGAAGCGACGGTCAAGGCCGTCGATCTGCCGGTGACCCTGAAGATGCGCACCGGCTGGGACGACAATCATCGCAACGCGCCGCGCCTCGCCCGGATCGCCGAAGCCTGCGGCATCCGCATGGTCACCGTGCATGGGCGCACGCGCTGCCAGTTTTACGCCGGCAATGCCGACTGGCGGTTCATCCGCGAGGTCAAGCAGGCCGTCTCGATCCCGGTTATCGCCAACGGCGACATCACGACGCTTGAAGAGGCCGACCGGGCGCTCGCCGAGTCCGGTGCCGACGGCCTGATGGTCGGGCGCGGCTGCTATGGCCGGCCGTGGTTCGTCGCGCAGGTCATCGACTGGCTGCGCCACCGGCGGCGGCGCCCGGACCCGCCGCTCGCCGCGCAATACGCGATCGTGCACGAGCATTACGACGCGATGCTGAGCCATTACGGCGTCGATGCCGGTCTGCGCATCGCGCGCAAGCATCTCGGCTGGTATTCGAAGGGCCTGCCGGTGTCGGCCGAGTTCCGCGCCGCGGTCAACCAGACCGATGCGGTGCACGAAGTGAAGGCGCTGCTGCGCGCGTTCTACGAACCTCAGCTGGAGCGCGCGGCGGCGTGACCGTCGCGATCCGCCGCCGCCGGTGGTCTGCTGCAGCGGGGGTCGCCGCGCCCGATCCGGCGGGGCTCTTGGCGGCGTTGCCGAACCCGGTCGTTGCGCTCGACCGCAGCGGCATCGTCCGCCTCGTCAATCCGGCCGCCGAGCAGTTCTTCGGCGCCGGCGCCGCCGCGCTGGTCGGCCAGCCGCTGGCCGACGCGCTGCCCCCCCACAGCCCACTGCTGTTGCTGGCCGATGCGGTATGGCGCAGCGGCGGCTCGATCGCCGAGTACGACGTGCCGGTAGAAGGGCCGCGCTTTGCCGCCCGCACCGTGACGATCGAGGGCGCGCCGGCCGGGGAGGGGGGCGAACTGATCGTGCTGACGCTGCACGAGCGCGCGATGGCGGACAAGATGGACCGCCGGCTGACCCATCGCAACGCGGCCCGCTCGGTCACCGCAATGGCGGCGATGCTGGCGCACGAGGTCAAGAATCCGCTGTCCGGCATCCGCGGCGCGGCGCAGCTTCTGGAACAGGACGCCGACGCCGCCGGCCGTGCGCTGACCCGGCTGATCTGCGAGGAGACCGATCGCATCGTCGCTCTGGTCGACCGCATGGAGGCATTCTCCGAACATGCGCCGATCGCCCGCGACGAGGTCAACATCCACGAGGTGCTCGACCGCGTGCGCAAGATCGCGCAGTCCGGGTTTGCGCGGCATCTGGGCTTTGTCGAGGAATACGATCCGTCGCTGCCGCCGGTGCATGGCGACCGCGACCTCTTGCTGCAGGCCTTCCTGAACCTGGTCAAGAACGCCGCCGAGGCGGCCCCGGCAACGGGCGGCGAGATCGTGCTGACCACCGCTTACCGGCACGGCTTGCGCCTCGCCGTGCCGGGCGGCGACGGCCGCCAGCACCTGCCGCTGATGGTGGCGGTCGCCGATAACGGCGGCGGCATCCCGGACGACCTGAAACCCTCCCTGTTCGACCCGTTCGTGACGACCAAGCGCAACGGCACTGGCCTCGGTCTTGCACTGGTCGCCAAGGCGATCGGCGATCATGGCGGCGTCATCGAGTTCGACAGCGAACCGGGACGCACGGTGTTCCGGGTGTTTCTGCCCGTGATGACCGCCGCCGCAGTCGCGCAGGACGGAAGCAGCTGATGGGCGCGACGATACTGGTGGCCGACGACGATCGGGCGATCCGCACGGTACTGAACCAGGCGTTGGCCCGGCTCGGGCACGATGTGCGGATGACCGGCGACGCCTCCACCCTCTGGCGATGGGTGGCGGATGGCGAGGGCGATCTCGTCATCACCGATGTGATCATGCCGGACGAGAACGGCCTCGACCTGATCCCGCGCATCAAGCGGGTGCGCCCCGATCTGCGCATCATCGTGATGAGCGCGCAGAGCACATTGCTTACCGCGGTCAAGGCGACCGAGCGCGGCGCCTTCGAGTATCTGCCGAAGCCGTTCGATCTGCGCGAACTGGTCGGCGTTGTCGAGCGCGCGTTGAGCGCATCGCCGAGCACGCCCGCCTCGGTCACGATGTGCGGATGACCGCCAACGCGGCAACGC
>DATEKP010000143.1:0-4684 GCA_035277405.1 Allostellaceae bacterium
GCCGCCGAAGTTCTGGTGCGCCCGGCGAATCCGCGCACCCAAGCCTTCCTCAGCCGCTTCCACGGCACCGCCGCGCTGCGCCCGGCGGTGTAAGGAAACCCGACGTCAGCCGCCCGGGGAGTCTTTTACGCACGCGCTTGATAATATGCTTGAACAGGCATATATCGGCCGTCATGCCAGGGCGCCAACCCAAACCGGTGAGATGGGTTGGCAGCAGTAAAGAGGACGTAAGCGGTTTTCCGGAAGCAGTACGGCGACGCATTGGTGGCGCGTTGTGGGACGCGCAGATTGGCCGCAAGGCGCCGTACGCAAAGCCGCTTCGCGGATTCGGCGATGCCGGCGTCGTGGAGATCATTGATGACTTCGACGGCGACACGTTTCGGGCCGTTTACACGGTGCGCTTCGCGCAAGCTGTTTATGTGCTTCACGCGTTTCAGAAGAAGTCCAAGCGAGGGATCGCCACCCCGAAGCAGGAACTGGATGTGATCGCGCGGCGGCTGAGGCGAGCGGCGGAGGATTATGCGCAATGGTCGGCAAGCGAGAGCCCAAAATCCCCGTCATAGCGGGCAGCGGCAATGTCTTCGCCGATATGGGGTTGCCCGAGCCCGAGGAAGAACTGACCAAGGCGCAGTTGGCCAGCCATCTCCGGCAGGTGATCAAGCGCCGGCGCTTGACGCAGGTCGCAGCGGCGACGCTGATGGGCATCGACCAGCCGAAGGTGTCGGCGCTGCTCAACGGCCGGCTTGCCAACTTCTCGAGTGAGCGGCTGATGCGCCTGTTGGCTGCCCTTGGGCAGGACGTGGAGATCGTCGTCAAGGCGAAGCCTCGCAATCGCTCGCATGGCCGGGTGCGCGTCGTCGCCGACGCGCATGTGTGAGCCGCCAGAGCTGGTGCGCCTGGCGAATCGCAGGGCGTTGTTCCCGAGGGCGATGCTGCGCGAGCCGGAAGTACAGCCTTGCCGCCCGCGAGGATGGCGAAATTCCCCTTGCAATCCCGCCGCGCGCGCGTATCTAGGCGGCGTTGACGCACTCGCACGTGCCTATGGCCCCTGGTGGTTATGCAACGACGTAACGCGTCCTTTTTGGCAGTCCGGCCGCCCCGTTTGCCGTGGGGCCGGTCCCGAGAGGGAGGTCGATATGGTTGCAATCCCGTTGCGGGCCATCGCGCCCGACCCTGACGCCATCCTGCCCGGCACCAGGCGGCGCGGCCGCGGCGGCCGGACGGGCGACCCCAGCAGTCTGAACTGACGCGCGCCGCGGCGCGGCTCCTCCGATAATTTCGGGGCCGTACCGGTCGGCGCCATCCGGCTTCTCCGCAAAGGAAAGCCGGGCCTGCCCTCGCCCTTGGCGAGGGCCTCCTTCGCCCGATGCGAGGCGGAGGCCGTTCAGCCGCACATCGCGAAGGTCAGCCCGGGCCATGAACCACAAGATCGCGCGTTTCCTGTCCGAGCATTCGCCCGAGACCCCGTGCCTCGTTGTCGATCTCGACCTGATCGCCGAGGCCTACGACCTCTTATGCCGTTATCTGTCGCTCGCCAGCGTCTATTACGCGGTCAAGGCCAACCCGGCCCCCGAGATCGTCGCGATGCTGGCGCGGAAGGGGTCGAATTTCGACGTCGCCAGCCCGGCCGAGATCGCGCTTTGCCTGGAGCACGGCGCCACCGCCGAGCGGCTGTCGTTCGGCAACACGATCAAGAAGGAACGCGACATCGCCGTCGCCTACACGCAGGGCGTGCGGCTCTTCGCCTTCGACAGCCGGGGCGAACTGGAAAAACTGGCGCGCTGTGCGCCGGGCGCGCGCGTCTTCTGCCGCATCCTGGTGTCGTGCGAGGGGGCGGACTGGCCGTTGTCGCGCAAGTTCGGCTGCACGCCGGAACTCGCCGCGCAGCTGCTCGGCGAGGCGCGCCGGCTCGGCCTCGACCCGTACGGCGTGTCGTTTCACGTCGGCTCGCAGCAGACCGATCTCGGGCAGTGGGACCGCGCGCTTGGCGCCGTCGCGCAGATGTTCACATTGCTTGCCGAGACCGACATCCAATTGCGCATGGTCAATATCGGCGGCGGTTTCCCGGCGCGCTACCAGGGCGAGGTCGCCTCGATCGCGCAATACGCCGGCGCCGTGACCGACGCCTTGTCGCGTCATTTCGGCAACCGCCTGCCGGAAATTATCGTCGAGCCGGGCCGCTCCCTCGTCGGCGATGCCGGCCTCATTCAGAGCGAGGTCGTGCTGATCGCCGACAAGGGTGACGGCGGCGACAAGCGCTGGGTCTATCTCGATGTCGGCAAGTTCAACGGGCTGGCCGAGACGATGGGCGAGAGCATCCGCTACCGTATCGCGGCGCCGGGGCGCTCCGGTCCGCCCGCGCCGGTGATCCTCGCCGGGCCGACCTGCGACAGCGCCGACATCCTCTACGAGCGCACCGAATACCGCCTGCCGCTCGACCTCGAAGTCGGCGACAAGGTCGAGATCCTGTCGGCCGGCGCCTATACCGCGAGCTACGCCTCGGTCGGCTTCAACGGCTTCCCGCCGCTCCGCACCTACTGCATCTGAACCGCTCAGCAAAACCAATGCACGATCTTGCTGCGGCAACGCTTGCGGCGCGCGCGATCTACGGTCAGCATCGCGCTGGCGCGCCGCGGGGCGGCGGTAACGAGAGCGGGAGGGGGAGATGGCTGGATTGCGATTGGCCGGCCGGGCGGCGGCCGCGGCTGCGGCGCTGTTGCTGGCGGCGTCGGGCGTGGCGTCGGCGCAATTGCTGATCGTCGGCAACGACCAGAAGCCGGGCTGGGACGCCAACCTCAAGCCGGTGCCGCACGAGCCTGGCCACGACACGCTCTCGGTCATCGATATTTCAAAGCCCGCGGCGCCGCGCATCGCCGCGACGATCCCGCTGGAGAATACGATCGCCGGCCCGCCCACCAACCTCGCGATCGCGCCGTCGCGCGACATCGCGCTGGTCGCCAATTCGCTGATGCCGCAAGGCGGCGGCACCGAATACAAGATGGTGCCCGACGACAAGGTGTTCGTGATCGATCTTAAGGCCAATCCGCCCGCCGTGATATCGACAATCACCGCCGGCAAGCAGCCCTCGGGCATGGCGATCTCGCGCGACGGCAGGCTGGCATTGGTGTGCAATCGCGCCGCCGGCACGCTGACCGTGCTGTCGATCGACGGCAAGGACGTGAAGGCGGTCGATACCGTGACGGTCGGGGCCGCCGGCGACCAGGTCTCGGCGGTCGCGATCACCCCCGACGGCAAGCACGCGCTGGTGCTCAAATCGAAGGCCAATCTGGTGGCGCTGCTGGCGATCGACAACGGCAAGGTGACCTACGACAAGCACGATTTGCCGGCCGGCATCTATCCCTACAACGTCGCGGTCACGCCGAACGGCCAGATCGCCCTGGTCGCCGACACCGGGAACGGCGGCAGCTCCGACGGCAACGTCGATACGGTCAGCGTCATCGATCTGACCGCCAACCCGCCGCGCGTCGTCGATCACATCACGGTCGGCGACTCGCCCGAAGGGCTGGCGATCAGCCCGAAGGGCAATCTCGCGGTCACCGTCGAGGCGCGCGGCTCGAACCGGCCGAAAGACACCTGGTACTACCATCCGACCGGCGCCGTTACGGTGCTGCAGATCGCCGGCAAGCGGGTCCGCCGGGTCGGTGAGGTGCAGGTTGGCGCGTTACCCGAAGGCGCCGCGTTCAGCGCCGACGGCGGCTATCTCTATGTCGGCAATTTCATCGACAAGAACCTCTCGGTGCTGAAGGTGTCGGGCGACACATTGCGCAGCGCCGCGACGTTCAAATTGCCGGGCCAGCCCGCCTCGCTGCGCAGCGGCCCCCAATAACACAGGTTAATTTCCAGCTCGCCGTTCAACTGATCGGCGCATGGGGAACAGCGGCGCGGCATTGCCGTTGCGGGTGGGGACACGGTTCTCGTGTTCTCACCCGTGGAGGATGCTGATGAAGTTTTCCCCAAGCGTGACGTTGGCGCTGATCCTGTCGGCCGGCATGGCCGGCACGGCCTTGGCGCAGACGAGTGCGACGCAAGGCGCCGCGGGGGCGCAGCCGCAATGGAATGCGCGGCATCCGTCATCGAGCTACGCCCAGACATCGCCGCAAGGCAGCGCCGCCGCGACCAACCCCGCTGCAACCAACCCCGCTGGGCAGATGCAGCCGACGACGCAATCCGAAGCCGGCGCCACGCCGCAGGTGCGCGAGGCGCAGCAGCAGCTGAAGGCCGCCGGCCTTTACAACGGGCCGGTCGACGGCGTGATGGATCCCGACACGCGGATGGCGATCGCCCGTTTCCAGGACCAGCACGGGCTGCGGCGCAGCGAAACCCTCGATCCGCAGACCCAGGCGGCGTTGACGAGCGCCGGCACCGCCGGCTACGGCGCCAGCACGCCCGGCGCGACCGGCTCTGGGATGGGGGCTGCCCGCAGCACGACCTCGCCGTCGAGCGGCGCCGCGGGCGCATCCACAAATCGGGCGGCGCCGCGCTACTGACGCGTCCGCCTCGTCGTTCGCCCGCGGCGGGGAACGGGGGGCATCCATGAACGTTAGAGTGCCGTTGCATACGGCCATGGCTTGAAGGGGACGAGCGAATGACGAAGGCTTTGATTGCACCGGGCGCGATCGCGCTGATGCTGGGGTTGGCGGCGTGCAGCAACCCGTACGACCCC
>DATEKP010000144.1:0-4065 GCA_035277405.1 Allostellaceae bacterium
CTGGGGGTCGTCGGCGCGATCATCCCGTGGAACGCGCCGGTATTGCTCGGCGCGCTGAAGATCGCGCCGGCCTTGTGCGCCGGCAACACGCTGGTGCTGAAGGCGGCCGAGGACGCGCCGCTCGGCGTGTTGCTGATGGCCGAGATCTGCCAGGACTTCCTGCCGCCGGGCGTCCTCAACGTCTTGACCGGACTTGGCGAGGAATGCGGCGCCCCGCTGGCCGAGCACCCCCTCGTGCGTAAACTGTCGTTCACCGGCTCGACCGAGATCGGCAAGCTCGTCATGCGCGCCGCCGCCGACCGGATCGTGCCGGTGTCGCTGGAACTCGGCGGTAAGAGCCCATCGATCGTCTACCCCGACGCCAACGAAGAGTGGGTAGTGGACGGCATAATCGCGGCGATGCGCTTCACCCGGCAAAGCCAGTCCTGCACCGCCGGCTCGCGCCTCTTCCTGCACCGCGACATCTTCGACCCGTTTTTGGAGGCGCTGGTCGCCAACGTCTCGAAGCTCAAGCTCGGCGACCCGCTCGACGAGGCGAGCGACATCGGGGCGATCATCAGCGAGACGCAGTTCACGAAGGTGTGCGGCTATGTCGAGGAGGGGCTGCGCCAACCTGGCGCACGGCTCGTGATGGGCGGATTGCCGCCAAAGGAGGGGCCGCTGGCGAAGGGCTATTTCGCGTTGCCGACGATCTTCGCCGAGGTGGCGAACGACTGGCGGCTGGCGCGCGAGGAAATTTTCGGCCCGGTGCTGGTTGCGATCCCGTGGACCGACGAAGCGGACGCGATTCACATGGCGAACGACAGCCATTACGGCCTCGCCGCCTATGTTTGGACGCGCGACATCGGCCGCGCGCTGCGCACCGCGCACGCGATTGAATCCGGTTGGGTGCAGGTCAACCAGGGCCTCGGGCAGTCTCCCGGCCATTCCTACGGCGGCTACAAGGAAAGCGGCATCGGCCGCGAATTCTCGTTGGAAGGCATGCTCGACAGCTTCACGCAACGGAAAAACGTCACAGTGAACCTCGCCGTGTGAATTGGGGTTCCGTCACCCCCGCGAACGCGGGGGTCCAGGGGCAGCCACTCGTCGCTCGCTCCTGGATTCCCGCTTGCGCGGGAATGACGATACCAATTGATCTGATACGCTTCGGTAGGGAGGAGCGAACGATGGCCGATGCCCTGGTGCTGTACGAGATCCACGAGAAAGTCAGCGTCATCACACTGAACCGGCCGGACAAGCTCAATGCGATCAGCCCCGAGTTGATGCGGCAGTTGCTCGACGCCTTCGCCCGCGCCGATGCGGAGACGGCGACCAGCGTCGTGCTGTTGCGCGCTGAAGGCCGCAGCTTCTGCGCCGGCTACGATATCGGTGCCGGCCCGGCCGACCCCGATTGGCGCAGCGATGCGATCAAGGCGCACCAGCACCTCTCGCCGCAGCTCCAATTCGAGATGACGCCGTGGCACATGAAAAAGCCGGTCATCGCCGCGGTGCACGGGCATGTCATGGGCGGCGGCTGCGAACTGGTGATGCTGTGCGACCTGACGATCGCCGCCGACAATGCCGTCTTCGCCGAGCCGGAGGTGCGGTTTTCCAGCGTCGGCCCGGCGCTCGTGATGCCGGCGATCATTGGCTACAAGAAGGCGCGCGAGCTCCTGTATTTCGGCGACACGATCGACGCCGAGACGGCGCACCGGCTCGGCATGGTCAACCGCATCGTGCCGCTCGCCGAATTGCGCGAGCGGAGCCTGGCCTGGGCCAAGCGGCTGTCGCTGATCTCGCCGGAAGCGCTCTACGCGACCAAGCTGGCGATCAACCGCGGCGCCGACGCGGCCGGGTTTTCGGGCCGCATCAATGCCGGGCTCGACATCGTCGCGCCGCTCTATGCGACCCGGACCGAGCTGGGCCAACGGTTTCGCGAGATCGCCGCGGCCGAAGGCGTCCCCGCCGCCGTCCGCTGGCGCGCCGCGCAGTTCCGGGAGTAGAGCGACCGATGTTACAGCCCGCTCGGGCGCGCTGGATGCGCATTGTGCGTCCTTCGAGACGGCCGCGTCGCGGCCTCCTCAGGATGGCGTTCTTTCTTTAATGCCATCAAAAACTTACGTCATCGTGAGGAGCGCCTGAAAGGCGCGTCTCGAAGGACGCGAAGCGTTTCTGCAGCGGTTTCTTTTCAGCGCGCCGACTTACGCAAACGCCCCGGCTTGCGCCGGGACGACACGAATGGACTCGCCTGGATCAGAGCGTCTTGGTCATCACGTAGCGGGTGACGCCCGGCGCCGCGCATTCGAGCACCGCCGCGGCCTCGTAGCCCTGCTTTCGGTAGAAGCCGGGCGCCTGGATTTCCATCGTGTTCAACGTCACCCGGGCGCAGCCGCGCCGTCTGCCTTCTTCTTCGGCCATCCCCAGCAGGCGGCTGCCGAGCCGAAAGCGGCGCAGGCCTTCCGGCAGAAAGAAGCGGTCGATCCGCAACTGGCCGAGAGAGCTGCCGCCATAGAGGCCGCCGACGACCTTGCCGCTTTCCGGATCGGTGACGAACACGGCGAGCGGGCGGTAATCGTCGCGGCCGGCCTGGGCAATGTTGTAGGCGCGCAGCCCGTCCGCGATGACGGCCGTATCGGCGGGATCGGGCGCGTCGGTCAGGATGATTTCCGGTTCTGTCGCCATTTCTTTTGCTCAGCAGACCAACCCGGGCCTGACGATCGAGGCCAGCTGCGACAGGATCCCCGGGCCGGGGCAGGCGTGCACGTTGCGGCCGGTCTTCACCGGGTCGAGCCACCAATGGCACGACAGGCCGCGCGACATCGCCGCCCAAAAGACATCATGGGTCACATCGGCCCCGGCGGCGGTACAGACCTTCATCGTCGTCTCGTCGAACTGCCCGGCCTTCGGAAACAGGCACCCGGTCGCCAGCCGCCGCGGCACGGCGTGGTTGGCGCAGACCCATTGGAACAGCCGCTTGGCCGCATCGAGCTGGCGCAGATTCATCGGCGCCCGGCCATTGTTGTCGATCTCGGCGCTGATCCATTGCTGGTTGCCGGGATCGTGCTGCGCGAAGGCGACGAAATCGGTCGGGACGATCTGGACGATCGTGCCGTCGCCCGAGATCGCGAAATGGGCGCTGGCGCCGTTGCCGTTCCAGGTCGGGATGCAGCCCCAGCGCGCCGTCTGAAACGGCGTTCGCGAGTCGATCCCGGCGGTGGTGTGGATCGCCAGTCCGTGCACGCTGTTCAGCGGGCCGCCGACGCTGCCGTCCGCCAGCTTTTCCATCTTGGCGCCGCTGCGCTTGTCGTCGAGCGCCAGGTAGGGCACGGCGATCTCGCAGATGCCCTTGCGCGCATAGGATTGCTTGGCGCGATAGTGCTGAGCCCATTCGGCCATTACGTCCGAGGCCTTGCCGGCATGGACGCGAATGCGCAGCGCTCCGGTGAACCGCGTCACCCCGTCGGCCAGCATGCCGTATACCTCGTCGCCGTCGCGCAGGCCGGCGGCGGTATAGACATCGATGTGGTTCGCCGGGTCGTGCGCGGCGCGGGCGAGATGCACCGCGTGGCCGGCCCCGTCGCTGGCCACGGTGCCGGCGCGATAGACCTTCACGGTCAGCGGCTTGCCGTCGAAGCCGCCGCCCCACAGGCCGAACCGGCCGGCGCCGCCGGCCGGGACGAACAATTCCGAGATCGCCGATTCGGAGGCCGCGGCCGGGCCGTTCGCGAGGTTCCCGACCGGCAGGAAGAAATGGGCCACCGAACCCTCCGCCGTTAGCAACTTGCGGTGCCGCTCAGCGTAGCTTCATTGCCGCGGCCCGTCGAGCTTCGGGCGGCGGACGGGCTGGGTCTGCTCGAAGGCGCGGGCGGCGCGCAGCACGCGGTGCTCGGCATAGAGCGGGCCAACGATCTGCAAGCCGATCGGCAATCCGGCCGATGTCAGCCCGCACGGGATCGAGCAGGCCGGCTGGCGCGTCATGTTGAACGGGTAGCTGAACGGCGACCAGTCGATCCAGTTGCGCTCGGTCGCCGGATCGTTCAGGTCCTGCCCGACCGGCAGCGCCGGGACCGGCATCATCGGGGTCAA
>DATEKP010000145.1:0-4345 GCA_035277405.1 Allostellaceae bacterium
GACGAGGCGCTCGACGCGCTGCCGCCGCCGGGGTTGATGTTGACCGAGGTGCCGCCGGAACCGGCCGTCGCCGAGCCGCTCAGCCCGCCGGCGCCGGTGCCAACCGAGGTCGAACTCGACGACCCGGACGACCCCGTCGAGTTCGACGAGCCGGACGTTCCGCTCTCGTGGTTGACCAGGCCGGCGACGGTCTGGGCGCGGCAGGGATGCTGGCTGTCGACAAAGATCGTCACGCCGCCGTTGCTGCCGCTGACGATCGAGACGCTCGCCCCGGCGCCGGAGGTCGAGGTCGTCGTGTCGGCGGCGGCCGGATACGTCGCGCCGGCCAGGATGCCGGCGCCGAGCAGGATGCCGGAAAACGCGGAGATTGCGCGCATGGTCAATCCTTTCCCGAGGATGCTCACGGCCGGCAAACGGTGCCGCCGCCATCGTCACGCCGTTTGCAATCATTGCGGCAAACCGCACCGCTGCCGCTGCCGCAATGGTTTGCCCCGCGTGCCGTCGCACGGCGGCGCTTGCCAAACCCCGTCGCCGGCCTTACCTAGTCGCGCGCGCAACCCTCACGCAGGGCTGCGTCGCGCCATATCGGGCGCGGCGCTCCGGTGTCGGCTTCGGCCGATCTTCTCCTGCGGCGGCATAACCGGAAAGGACAAGGCATGGCACTCCCCGACTATTCGATGCGTCAGCTTCTCGAAGCCGGCGTGCATTTCGGCCATCACACGCGTCGCTGGAACCCGAAGATGTCGCCCTACATCTTCGGCGTCCGCAACGGCATCCACGTCATCGACCTCGAACAGAGCGTACCCCTGCTGCGCCAGGGGCTGGAGGCGATCCGCGAGGTCGTCGCCGGCGGCGGCCGGGTCCTCTTGGTCGGCACCAAGCGGCAGGCGCAGGACGCGATCGCCGAGGCGGCCAAGCGCTGCGGCCAGTATTACGTCAACTACCGCTGGCTCGGCGGCATGCTGACCAATTTCAAGACCATTTCCCAATCGATCAAGCGGCTGCGCGAGCTGGACGAGCGCATCGAGGCCGAGGAGAGCGGGCTGACCAAGCGCGAATTGCTGGAGCTGACGCGCGACCGCGACAAGCTCGAACGCGCCCTGGGCGGCATCAAGGAGATGGGCGGCCTGCCCGACATCCTGTTCGTGATCGACACCAACAAGGAGGCGATCGCGGTGCAGGAGGCCAACAAGCTGCGCATCCCGGTCGTCGCGATCCTCGATTCGAACTCCTCGCCCGACGGCATCGCCTACCCGATCCCCGGGAACGACGACGCGATGCGCGCGATTCACCTGTACTGCGAACTGGTCAGCGCCGCCGTGCTCGACGGCCTGCAGGCGGAACTCGCCGCCTCGGGCGTCGATATCGGTGCGCGCGCCGTCCTGCCGGAAGAGGATGCATCGGAAGAGGCCGACGGCGAGACTGCCCCGAGCGACATCGCGGAGGCGCCGTCCGCCGAGGCGGAACAGGCCGAGGCGACGCCGGCGGCGGAGTGATCCCGCCGACAAAATCATAGGATCGATGCGATGGCCGAGATAACGGCGGGGCTGGTCAAGGAACTGCGCGACAAGACCGGCGCCGGAATGATGGATTGCAAGCGCGCGCTCGCCGAGACCGGCGGCGACATCGAGGGTGCGGTCGATTGGCTGCGCACCAAGGGTCTCGCCACGGCGGCGAAAAAGGCCGGCCGCGTCGCAGCCGACGGGCTCGTCGGGGCGGCGACGCGCGGCCGCGCCGGCGCCCTGGTCGAGGTCAATTCCGAGACCGATTTCGTCGCCCGCAACGAATTGTTCCAGGCCTTCGTGCGCACCGTCGCGGCGCTCGCGGTCACCGTCGGCGGCGATGTCGAGGCGCTGAAGAAGGCGCCCTATCCGGGCACCGGCCGCACCGTTGAAGGCGAATTGACCGAGCTCGTCGCGCGCATCGGCGAGAACCTGGTGCTGCGGCGCGCCGCCCGGCTCGCGGTCGGAGAGGGGGTCGTCGCCTCCTACATGCACAACAGCCTGGCGCCCGGCCTCGGCAAGATCGGCGTGCTTGTGGCGCTCGAGTCGACGGCGCCGGAAGAGGCGCTGGCGGCGCTCGGGCGCCAGCTGGCGATGCATGTCGCGGCTGCCCAGCCGCTTTACCTGGATATCGCCGCGGTGCCGGCCGCGGCGCTGGAACGCGAGCGCGCCGTGCTGCGCGAGCAGGCCTCCGGCAGCGGCAAGACCGAAGCCATTGTCGAGCGCATGGTCGAGGGCCGGCTGCGCAAATTCTACGAAGAGACCGTGCTCTTGGAGCAGATTTTCGTCATCGACAACGAGACCCGCGTCGGCAAGGCGGTGGAAGCCGCCGCGAAGGCCGCCGGCGCGCCGATTGCGGTCAAGGGCTTTGTCCGCTTCACGCTCGGCGAGGGCGTCGACAAGCCGCCTTCCGATCTCGCCCCCGAAGTCGCCTCCCAGCTGAAGAACTGAGCACTCAGCCCCTCTCCCGCACCGCGGGAGAGGGTGGCCGCCGCGCAGCGGCGGCCGGGTGAGGGTGCCGCCGGCGAAGTTGCCCTCACCCACCGCTCGCTGGCGCGAGCGGTCCCTCTCTCCCGCGGTGCGGGAGAGAGATATCAATCAAATCGCCTAGTCCGGCCGGTTGCGCTTTGGTGTAGTGTGCGAGGTTCCCGCCGCAGCGCCGCGGATCGCGCATGCCAACCAGTCGCAAATACCGTCGCGTCCTCCTCAAGGTGTCGGGCGAAGCGCTGATGGGCGAGCGCGATTATGGCCTCGACCCGGCGATGATCGGCCGCATCGCCGGCGAAATTGCCGCGGTGCATGCGCTCGACGTCGAACTCTGCCTGGTGATCGGCGGCGGCAACATTTTCCGCGGCCTGTCTGGCGCGGCCGACGGCATGGAGCGCGCCTCGGCCGACTACATGGGCATGCTGGCCACGGTCATCAATTCGCTGGCGATGCAGAACGAGCTGGAGCGCCGCGGCATCTCGACCCGGGTGCAATCGGCGATCTCGATGCAGGCGGTGTGCGAGCCCTACATCCGCCGCCGCGCCGTGCGCCACCTCGAAAAGGGCCGGGTCGTGATCTTCGCTGCCGGCACCGGCAACCCGTTCTTCACGACCGACACGGCGGCGGCGTTGCGGGCCTCCGAAATGGGCTGCGACGTGCTGCTGAAGGCGACCAAGGTGGACGGCGTCTACGATGCCGACCCGCATCGCGTCGCCGGCGCCAAACGCTTCGAGCGGCTCGGCTATCACGAGGTTTTGACCCGCGACCTGCAAGTCATGGACGCCTCGGCGATCTCGCTGGCGCGCGAGAACCGCATCCCGATCGTCGTCTTCTCGATCTTCGAGGATGGCGGGTTCGCGCAGGTCGTGCAGGGCAACGGGCGATTTACGATCATCGAAGACGTTGCATAAATTTGGAGCATAAATAACGGCAGGGAAGCGCAAAGCGCGAGGAGCCAGACGTCATGGCGCAAGACGAATTGTTGAAGGACGTACGCCGCCGCATGGACGGCGCGATCGAGGTGCTGCGCAAGGAGTTCGGCGGGCTGCGCACCGGCCGGGCCTCGGCCGGGCTGCTCGAACCGGTCCGGGTCACGGCCTACGGCAACCCGGTGCCGCTGAACCAGGTCGCCAGCATCAACGTGCCGGAGCCGCGCATGATCACGGTTCAGGTATGGGATCGCGGCGTCGTCAAGGCGGTGGATAAGGCGATCCGCGAGGCCGGGCTTGGCCTCAACCCGCAGACCGAGGGCCAGACGATCCGCGTGCCGATCCCCGAGCTCAACGAGGAGCGGCGGCGCGAGATCACGCGCAAGGCCGCCGAATACGCCGAGCAGGCGCGGGTCGCGGTGCGCAAGGTGCGCCAGCACGGCATCGAGTCGCTGCGCCGCCTCGAAAAGGACGGCGACATCTCGCAGGACGAGCAGCGCAAGGTGCAGACCGACATCCAGCACCTGACCGACGACCACATCAAGCGCATCGACGAGACGCTGGCGCAGAAGGACAAGGAAATCCTGCAGGTCTGATGGCTGGATGCGTGATTGCTCTTGCCGTCGCCCCCTCGAAAGCGGGGGCCCAGGGCTGCCGACGCGGCCGGCGGCCCCTGGATTCCCGCTTGCGCGGGAATGACGGCAACGTGACTGAGCTATGAGCCTTTTATCCCCCGCGCCGCGCGCGTTGCCGCGGCACATCGCGATCATCATGGACGGCAACGGGCGCTGGGCGAAGGCGCGCGGCCTGCCGCGCGTCGCTGGCCACCGCCGCGGCGCTGAGGCGGTGCGGCGCACGCTGACGGCGGCAGCCGAAATCGGCATCCCCTATCTGACGCTGTTCGGCTTCTCTTCGGAGAATTGGAAG
>DATEKP010000146.1:0-5250 GCA_035277405.1 Allostellaceae bacterium
TGGCGGCGCCGCTCTACCACATGAACGCGCTTGCCGTGTCGCAGGCGGCGCTGGCACAGGGCGACACGGTGATCCTGCTACCGGGCTTCACGGCCGCAAGCTATGCCGCGGCGGCGAGCGAGCACCGCGCGACCTTGCTGACCTCGGTGCCGACGATGATCGCGATTCTATTGCGCGAGCCGGGATTGTTGGAGCGCCACGATCTGTCGTCAGTCCGGGCGGTGCGCATGGGGTCGGCGCCGGTGTCGCCGGGGCTGCTGGCGGCGGTGCGCCGCGCCTTCCCCGGCGCCGCGATTTCGAACGGCTATGGCACCACCGAAGCCGGGCCGGTCGTGTTCGCGCCGCACCCGGACGGCCGCCCGACCCCCGATCTGGCGCTCGGCGCCACGCATCCCGAAGTCGCAATACGGCTCATCGGCGAGGACGGGCGGGAGGCGGAGGAAGGCGTCCTCGAAATGCGCTGCCCGGCGCTGATGAACGGCTATCACAATCTGCCGGAGGCGACGGCGCGGGCGATGACCGCGGACGGCTTTTACATCACCGGTGATGTGTTCCGCCGCGATGCCGCGGGCTTTTATTATTTTGTCGGGCGGGCCGACGACATGTTCGTCAGCGGCGGCGAGAACATCCACCCCAGCGAAGTTGAGAAACTCTTGGAGCGCCACCCCGACATCCACCAGGCCGCCGTCGTGCCGGTCGCCGACGAATTGAAATACCGAAAGCCGGTCGCCTTTGTCGTGCTGCGCCCCGGCGCCACCCCGAGCGAGGATCAGGTCAAACAGTTCGCCCTGGCCAACGCCGCCCCCTACCTACACCCGCGCCGCGTCTGGTTCCTCGCCGAAATGCCGCTCGCCGGCACCAACAAGATCGATCGCCGCGCCCTCACCCAACGCGCCGCCGAATTGCTGGCTGAACGCAGTGCGTCCTTCGAGACGCCCGCTGATGCGGGCTCCTCAGGATGAGGTTTTTTTCTAATGCCATCAAAAACCTTACGTCATCCTGAGGAGCGCCCGCAGGGCGCGTCTCGAAGGACGCACGGCGGGTCTGCCGTGATCCGATTTGAGGTCGCCAAATGAAAGCCTTCGTCCTGCGCGAGCACGGCCCCGAGGGCGCGCGGCTCGAGACGGATTTTCCCGATCCGGCGGCGGGGGAGGGGGATGTCGTCGTGCGGGTGCGTGCGACCGCGCTGAATTACCACGACGTGTTCACCCGGCGCGGCATGCCGGGCATCCGCATCGCGATGCCGGCGATCATGGGCCTCGACGTGGCCGGCGAAATCGCCGCGCTCGGCCCCGGCGTCACCGGCTGGCAGATCGGCGACCGCGTCGTCGGCGACCCGATCAACCGGGTCGAGGGCGGCCTCACGGGTGAGACCGTGCATGGCGGCCTGGCCGAATATTGCCGGCTGCGCGCCCACCAGCTCGTGCGCATCCCGGACGGCGTCAGTTTCGAACAGGCCGCTGCACTGCCCTGCGCCTACGGCACGGCGCGGCGCATGATGTTCACCAACGGTCACGTGACGGCGGGCGACAAGGTGCTGATCCTCGGCGCCTCGGGCGGCGTCGGGGTGTGCTGTGTGCAGCTGGCCAAGGCGGCCGGCGCCACGGTCATCGCCGCCACGTCAAGCGAGGAAAAGGCGGCGCGGCTGCGCGCGCTCGGCGCCGACCACATCGTCAACTACGCCGTCAGCGATTTCGTGCAGCAGGTCTGGGACCTCTACGGCAAGCCGGCGCGGCGCGGTCCCGGCAGCGACAGGGGGGTCGATGTCGTCGTCAACTACACCGGCGGCGACACCTGGACCAAAAGCCTGCGCGTGCTCAGGGTCGGCGGCCGGCTGCTGACCTGCGGCGCGACGGCCGGGTACGACCCGAAGGAAGACATCCGCTTCATCTGGACCTTCGAATTAAAGGTGCTCGGCTCCAACGGCTGGGCGCGCGACGACATCACCGCGCTCTTGCAGATGGTGCGGGACGGCAGCCTGAAAGCCGTGATCGACGACACGTTCCCATTGGAGCGCGCGGGGGAAGCGCTGGCGCGGCTCGAGGAGCGGCGCGTGTTCGGCAAGCTGGTGGTGACGCCATGAGCGAGGTGCCGCTGAACCGCGAGGAATTGCAGCGCCGGCTCGGCCATTCCGCCTTTATCGATTTCCTGAACCTGACCGTGGTGAGCGCCGACCCGGAAGCGCAGCAGGTCGTGATGCGCGCCGACATGCGCCCGGAATTCGAGCGCGGCCGCGGCACCGGCCAGTGGCATGGCGGGCCGATCGCCGCGATCATCGATACGGTCGGCGATTACGCGCTGGTCATGTCCCTCGGCCGGCCATTGCCGACCGTCAATTTCCGCGTCGATTACCTGCGCCCGGCGATCGATACGGCCCTGGTCGTCACGGCCAGCGTGCGACGCTCGGGCCGGCTGGTCGGTGTTGTCGATATCGACGTGGCCAACGAGAAAGGCCAGCTCGTCGCGGTCGGCCGCGCCACCTATGCGACCGCGGCTTAGGCAAATCACGAGCTGGTGATCGCGGTCCCCTCTCAACAAAGACTCCTCGGTCACCTAAATACGACCGAAAGGTGGATCGAACCCACACGCTTGCAGAGGACCCGCAGCGAATGAAGCATCGATTGATCGGCATCATGGCGGCCTTGACGATGGCGGCGAGCTTGCCGGCTTGGGCGCAGGTGCCGGCGCCTGGGCCGCAGCAGGCGCAATGGGCGCCCGCTACCCCCTATCTCTTGAACGCACCGACCCCGCGCGATGCCTATCGCGACGGGCTGCTGAACCGCTGGGAACTCGAACGCCTTGTCGGGCCGGAACCCCAGGCGCTGCAAGGGCCGAGCGTCGACGGGAACCGGGGAGACAACGGCGGCGGCGGCAGGGAGTAGCCGCCGCTATGCGGATACCGCTGAGTACGATCGCTTTAGGGTTGAAGCATCATAAAACACCCCTCCCGCGGGCTTGACCCGCGGGCCCACGTCTTATCGGTCAAGACGTGGATGGCCGGGTCAAGCCCGGCCAAGGGACTGATTCTGCCTGAGCCGATCCTGCTTGAATCTGTTGTGTCGCAGTGCAATGGCCGGGCCGGCGCGATAGAGTCGGCCGAGGCAAGGCAGGCGACAGGCGGATGGGCGGAGCGGCGCCGCCGCGGCGGCAACAGCAGCAGCGCAAATGGGTCACCGTCGCAGCGCTCGGCGCGGTCATCGCGGCGATGGTGACGCTGGTGGCGTTCTCGGTGCCGCTCTACCGCCTGTTCTGCGCCGCCACCGGGTTCGGCGGTACGACGCAACGCGCCGCCGCCGCGACCGGCAAAATCTCCGACCGCGTCGTCACGGTGCGCTTCACGACCGACGTGGCCCCCGACCTGCCGTGGCGCTTCCGGCCTGAGCAGAACGAGGTCAAGGTCAGGCTCGGCGAGGAAAAGCTGGTGTTTTTCTCGGCCGAGAACCTGGGCGGCGTACCGATCGTCGGACACGCGGCCTTCAACGTCACGCCGGCCAAGGTCGGCGTCTATTTCAACAAGATTCAATGCTTCTGCTTCAGCGAGGAGCGGCTCGACGCGCACGCCAAGATCGACATGCCGGTCGATTTCTTTGTCGATCCGAAGCTCGCAAGCGATCCTGAGACGCGCGAGGTCGATACGATCACGCTGTCCTACACGTTCTTCCGCTCGAAGGAACCCGAGGGCGCCAAGGATTTGTCGCGCTTCACGGCGCCGGCCGCACCGGACCCGCAGCGCGGCGCGGCGCTGTTCGCCGAGCGTTGCGCCGCCTGCCACGCACTCGACCGCAACAAAACCGGGCCGATGCTCGGCGACCTCGTCGGGCGGCGCGCCGGCAGCGTTGCCGGGTACGCCTATTCGCCGGCGTTGCGCCGGGCCGGGATCAGCTGGTCGGCCGAGACGCTGGGCCGCTGGCTCGAGGACCCGCAGGAATTGGTGCCGGGGGCGCGCATGCCGATCCGCGTGCCGGAAGCGACGGCGCGGCGCGACATCATCGCCTACCTCGCGGCCCAGGCCCATCCCGCGAGCGATCGTCGTACCGCCGCCGCCGGCGAAGCCACACCGCCGCCGGCACGGTGATGTTGCGGCTTGGAGCGCTATCCGATCAGAGGCGCAAAGCTCACCGGCCGCTGCCAGGTCCCCGCGTAGGCGGGGACCCATTTCTCTGCCGTCCGTGCGCCGGAACCATGGGTCCCTGCCTCCGCAGGGACCCAAACCATCTCTCACCGGCGGCACCTGATCCCCAAAGCCCGGGGATTACGTTACGGGTGATCGAAGTTGGGCGCGACGTGCCTCTACCGGCCGCGCATGATGATCGTGCTGCCGAGGCCCGGCGCCGGGACGATGGCCGGCTGGGCCGCGATGCCGGTATTGCCGGCCAGCGTTTCGGCCTGACCGCGCAGCACCGTCACGCCGCCCGGCCCGGCGGGCGCCGCACTGACCATGCCCGGCGCCGACGCGCCGACATTGCCGACCAGCCGGTCGGTCGGCACATTGAGCTCGTGATTGACGCACCGCCCGGCCGCCGCGTTCTGGTTCGGCATGCAAGACCGCATCACGACGCCCAGCATGCGCGCCCCTTCCGGCGTGCACCGGCCGGCGGCGCAGGCTTCGGCCAACCCATAGACGCTGATCTCGGCGCGCGCCGCCGGTGCGGCCAGCAGCAGGAGGCCGGCGGCGATGACGAAGGTTTTACTCGACATGGGGTTCTCCCGTTGCGCGTTAAGTGGCGCTGACGATTGATCTACGCCCGCATGCGGGAAAGGTTGCGCGGCATGGATCGCCCGTCGAGCCACAGATCGCGGCCGGGAAACTGCGCCGGCTGCCGCGAACGCCCGCTGCAATCGCTCGATTATTTAGATAAAATTGCGAATAAGCCGCGGAGATAGTTTATACCAAAGTATTATTTCCTATTGTTCGAAGCGTCTGTCGCGACGTATTCTTGGTTTAAGGTTTGCTTTACCACGTTGGCACGGCTGAGGGAGGCGACGATGGCGCGCTATCAGTTCCCCAACTCGCGGCACGAGGCATTGCCGGCGCCGCGTCCGCACGGCCTGTCGCTCGGCGGCAAGGCCGGCGCCCTGGCGATCGAGCTGGCGCTGCTCGCGACCGCCGCGCTCGCCGTCACGATGCACCTGATCCGCTGACAACAGCGGGTCCGCAAACCGGCGCGGGATTGCTTCGCTGCGCTCGCAATGACGAAAGTGTCATTGCGAGGACCCGCGGGCTTGACCCGCGGGGACGAAGCAATCTCG
>DATEKP010000147.1:0-4151 GCA_035277405.1 Allostellaceae bacterium
CGGCGGCGCCGCACCTGGCGGCAGCGGCCGCCGTGGCGGACGACGCCCGTAGCGCAGGTTCAACTCGCGATCGATCGCCGCCAAAGCCACCTGCGCCGCTCGTGGTAGCGCCACCCCCCCGCACTGACGGCTGAGATAGACGCACGCGGCTCCGGTGCCGGAGAGCCGCAAGCTCTGGCGGAAAAATCCGGCTGCCGCGCCGGAATTGCCGACGGCTTCGGCGGCAAGGCCGAGGTAATAGAGCGTCAGGTCGTCCTCATAGCCGACCCGCAGCACGAGCGCAGCGAGTTCGGGCCAATGCCGGCCGGCGGCCAGCTGCGCCGCCTGCGGCTGGGCGAATTGCCAGGCGATCAAACAATCTTCGCGACAGCTCAGCAGCGGCTGGCCGCTTTGCAGTGCCGTCACCGCCTGATCCGGGGTGATCGTGGCGAAGCGACCGGCGCACGCAGTAAGCAACAAACACAGCAATCCAACCCAGCCGTGCCGGTGGCAGTTGCGCATCGCGCTCTTCTCCGCGGCCGATAATATCCTTTGGAGCGCACCCTACCGCACCCCGCGAACGAGCGGGCTGCTTTTTCATCGCCCCGCTGTTGACCGCGGGATGCCGCCATGGTGACAATCATCGATGCAGCGCGGGGGGACCCCGACCGACGCAGGGCGGCGTGAGGTTCCCGACCGGGCACCATGGGTGAGCGGCCCGATGCGATCCACCGATGTTTCGCGCGATGCCATGGGGGCCGTCACCCCCGCGGTCGACGCAAGCGCAGTCAACGCCGGCGCGGCGGAACCACGCGCAGCCGGCAAGCGCTCGCGGTTCGGCGCCATCAGCACGCTGCGTGCGCTGTTTGTCGGCACGATCGTGGTGCCGCTGCTGCTCGGCGCGATCGGCCTCTATTTGTCGTACCGCGAGACCTATCGCAACGCGACCGCGGCGCTGACCGAGGCGGTGGCCGTCGCCGAGGAGAACACGACCAAAATCCTCGATACGCACATGCTGGTCGCGGCGCGCATCGAGGATCTGCTCGACGGCCTCAGCGACGCGCAAATCCGCACCCAGGAATACGCGCTGCACGCGCGCATCGCGCAGCAGATCGCCGATCTGCCGCAGGTCGCCGCAGCCTGGGTCATCGACGCCGACGGCCACGAGCTGGTCAGCGCGCGGGTCTATCCGGTCAATCCCGCCCTCGACCAATCGATCCGCGAGGATTTTCGCGCGCTGAGGAATTCGCGCAATTCCACCTTCATCTGGGCTTTGCGGGCGCGCAGCCTCGAGAGCGGCAACCTCGAAGCCTATTTCACCGTGGCGCGGCGCCGCGCGGCAGCCGACGGCGCGTTTGCGGGCATCGTCGTCGTCGCGGTCTCGGGGCAGTATTTCGCCTCGTTCTACAACTCGCTGCTCGACCCGTCGGCGCAGTACGCCGCCAGCGTGCTGCGCGAGGACGGCACGATCCTGGCGCGCTACCCGGACCAGGCGGCCCCGCCCGCGCCGCAGCATGACGACGAGCCGCTGGCCAAGGCGATCGCGGCCAAGGAGAAAGGCGGCGTCATCGCCACCGGCTCGCGGTTCGGCACGGAAGGCAGCCTCGTTGCCTATCGGCGGCTTGCCAATTATCCGGTCTACGTGACGATCGGGCAGACCCGCGCCTCGATTCTCAGCGAATGGCTGACGGCGATGCTCGGCTACGCCGCGATCGGCGTTCCCGCCGCGATCGGATTGATGCTCCTCAGCCTGCTGGCGCTGCGGCGCACCCGGCGCGAGCAGCGCGCGCTGGCGCAGGCGCGCGACGCGCTGGCCGAGCGCGCCGCTATCGAAGCGCAACTCTACCAGGCGCAGAAGATGGAGGCGGTCGGCCTTCTGACGGCCGGAATGGCGCACGATTTCAACAATCTGCTGACGATCGTCTCGGGCAACATCGCGCTCCTGGATGCGGCGCGCGACACCCTCGATCCGAAGCATCGCCGGTTCATCGCGGCGGCGATGAGCGGCTGCGAGAAGGCCTCGGCCCTGACCAAGCGGCTGCTCAGCTTCGCCGGGCGGGAGCCGGTCGATCCGCGCTCGGTCGATGTCAACGACGTGGTGACGCGCATGTCGGATCTGCCGTGGCGCTCGGCCGGCGACCGCATCGCCACCGAGTTTCGCCTGCAGGGCAGCGTGTGGCCGGTCTTCGCCGACCCGAGCCAGATCGAGAACGCGCTGCTCAATCTCGCGCTCAACGCGCGTGACGCGATGGCCGGCCACGGTACCCTGACGATCGAGACCGCCAATCTGCGGATCGAGCCCGGCCGTCCGGGCGTCCATCCCGGCATCGCCCCGGGCGACTATGTCGGTATTTTCGTCGCCGACAGCGGCTGCGGCATGCCGCCCGCCGTGCTGGCGAAAGCCTTCGACCCGTTCTTCACGACCAAGGGGTCGGGCAAGGGCAGCGGCCTCGGCCTGTCGCAGGTCTACGGCTTCGCGACGCGCTCCGGCGGGCGCTGCGTGATCGACAGCGAACCGGGCCGCGGCACGACGGTCAAACTCTATCTGCCGCGGCAGGCCGATGGCGAGCTTCCCAGGCCCGTCGCCGACGAGGGGGTGATACTTCGCGTCGCCGGCGGGTCGGCGGACGAGGAGCTCGGCGACGGCGATCCGCAGCGCCGAAAGGGCGTCGGATGAAGTGGCGCATCGGGCGCGTCACCGTCACCAAGATCGTCGAACTGGAGGTGACCGGCGGCAGCCGCTTTATCCTGCCGCAGGCCACGTACGAAGAGATCCTGCCGATCGCCTGGCTGCGGCCGCATTTCGCCGACGAGCGCGGCCGGCTCAAAATGTCGATCCATGCGCTGGTGGTCGAAACCCCCGATCGCCGCATCGTCGTCGATACCTGCCTCGGCAACGACAAGGAGGGCCGCCGCATCCCGACCTGGAACCACCTGCAGGGGCCGTTCCTCGCCGACCTCGCGGCGGCCGGCTTCCCGCGCGAATCGATCGATACCGTGCTGTGCACGCACCTGCACGTCGATCATGTCGGCTGGAACACGATGCTGGTCGACGGCAGATGGCTGCCGACGTTTCCGCGGGCGCGCTACCTGATGGGCCGCATCGAGTTCGAGCACTGGCGCAATCAGCACGAGCGCGACGACATGGCGGCGGTGTTCGCCGATTCGGTGGCGCCGATCCACGACGCCGGCCTCGCCGACCTGGTCGAGACCGACCACCGCGTCTGCGACGAGGTCAGCCTCGTCCCGACCCTCGGCCACACCCCGGGCCACGTCAGCGTGCGCATCGCATCGGACGGCGAGGAGGCGCTGATCACCGGCGACTTCATGCACCACCCCTGCCAGATCGCGCATCCCGAATGGTCCTCGACGGCCGACAGCGACCCCGAGGCGGCATGGCACACCCGCGAGCGGATGCTGGCGGAACTCAGCGCCCGGCCGGTTTTGGTCATCGGCACGCATTTCGCCGGCGCCACCGCCGGCCACATCGTGCGCGACGGCGACAGCTATCGGCTCGATGTGTGATTTCAACAATGAGGCGGTGAGGCAGTGATGAAACAAACACTTCACCGCAAAGAGCCCAGAGGATACGCAAAGGACGCGAGGGAGATTTCATCGGATCGAAGCGCCATCATGTACTTAGGTGCGGGTCGGCGAGTGTCAGAAATTATCGGCGCTGCGCGCCATTAAAACCACCATTGCGTCCTTAGCGTATCCTCTGCGTCCTTTGCGATAGGGTGTTTTCATTTCTCACTATCTCACCGCCTCACTGGTAAACCCGAAGGGAATAAATTCGGTGAGCGAACGCATCTTCGACGGCATCAAGGTCATCGACTGCGCCAGCTTTATCGCCGGGCCGGCGGCGGCGACCGTGATGTCGGATTTCGGTGCAGAGGTCGTCAAGATCGAGCCGCCCGGCATGGGCGACCCGTATCGCCGGCGCGGCACCCCCGCCCCCGGCCGGCCGCCGCTCAATCCCGGCTTTTTTCTCGACGCGCGCAACAAGAAGAGCCTTGCGCTCGATCTGCGCAACGAGGCCGGCCGCGATGTCCTTTACCGCCTCGTCAAGGATGCCGATGTCTTCATCACCAATTACCCGCCGCCGGTGCGGCGACGGCTCGGCATCACCTACGAGGATCTGGCGCCGCTGAACGAGCGACTGATCTATGCGT
>DATEKP010000148.1:0-3904 GCA_035277405.1 Allostellaceae bacterium
AGATACCGCGTCAGGTTGCCCTCGCCGGAAACGGACGGGACCGAAAGGGTGGCCATTCTCTTTATAAAGCTCCGATGGGTGCCGTGTGTGGCGAACGCCAGCAGCCGGGCAGGCGATCCACGGCACAATCGCTCCCCTGCCAAGCCATACCGATATAGGCAGGTTTTGTCCAGTTTAAAGTAGCTCTAAATTAGATAGCAGCCCCGCCATATCGGCGGGCAACGCACTCTCGAAGGATAGGTGCTCGCCGGTTATCGGGTGGGTGAAGCCGAGCCGTCCGGCATGCAGGGCCTGGCGCGGGAAGGCAGCGATCGCCCGCGGCAGACGCCGCCGGCCGGCGCGCGCGCCATAGACCGGGTCGCCGATCAGCGGATGGCCGATATGCGCGAGGTGCACGCGGATTTGATGGGTGCGCCCGGTCAGGAGCCGGCATTCGAGGAGCGCCGCATGCAGGCCGAAGCGCCGCGCGACCCGGTAGCGCGTCAAGGCCGGCTTGCCATGCCCCGCGGCGACCACCGCCATCTTCTTGCGGTTATTGGGGCTGCGCCCGATATTGCCGGCGATTTCGCCGACCGGCGGCGCCGGCACGCCCCACACCAGGGCGCTGTAGGCGCGCTCGATCCGGCGATCGGCGAAAGCGGCGGACAGCGCCCTGTGCACCGTCTCGGTCTTGGCGGCGACGAGGAGGCCGCTCGTGTCCTTGTCGAGACGGTGGACGATGCCGGGCCGGCGCACCCCGCCAATGCCGGCGAGGCTCTCGCCGCAATGCGCGAGCAGCGCGTTGACCAGCGTCCCCTCGGGGTTGCCCGGCGCCGGGTGGACCACCAGGCCGGCCGACTTGTCGATGACGATCAAGTGCGGATCCTCGAAGCGGATGTCGAGCGCCATCGCCTGGGCGGCCGGGAGCGCCGCTTCCGGCGCCGGCAAGTCGATCGTGACCGCGAGCCCGGCGCGGGCCGGCAGCGCCGGGTCGCGCAGCACCCGCCCGCCGCTCGCGACATGCCCGGCCAGCATCAGCTGCTTCACCCGGCTGCGCGACAGGTCCGGCAAGCGGCGCTGCAACGCGCGGTCGAGGCGCAGCCCGTCATCCTCGGCCGCGAGCGCGATCTCGACCGTGCGGCCGGGCGCCGCCGGCGGCGGGTCAGCGCTCATCGAGGCGGGGTGGAGCTGAAGCAATGGCGGCGCTGAAGGCGATCGTCGTGATCATGGGGCTGATGATCCTCGCCGGGTTGACGCTGCTCGGCGCCATCATCGCCGGCCGTCTGGCGCACCGCCAGCCGACGACGACCGCCGCGTCGGCGCCGGCCTTCGCCGCGCCCGCCATCGACCTGCCGGCCGGCGCCACGGTCGAGCGGATGACGATCGCCGGGGATCGCCTGGTGCTCGACATGGCGCTGCCCGGCGGCGATCGCGAGCTCGTGCTGATCGATCTCGGCACCGGCCGCCGCCTCGGCACGATCCCCCTCCACATGACCGCCCCGGCCGGCGGCCACTAGCATCCCAAATCTGAAGTTCACGGCATTTAAATCGTCGTCATTTGCAAGGCGCCAGCGGCGGCGAAGCAATCCCCGGTGACAAGGAAGTGCCGGCGCGAGATTGCTTCGCTGCGCTTGCGATGACCATATCCTGTTAGGCGAGCCACCGCTTGCCGCAAGCTGCTTGCGGCATTTCCGCCGCGGCGTACGATGCGATCCAACAACGATAGCTGACGGGAGGACGTCATGTCTTTGCGCGCGAGATTGCCGCTGTTGTCGCTGCTGGCCGCCGCGGTGGCCCTGCTGCTGGCGGGGGCGCCGGCGCAGGCGGAATCGACCTGGGACCAGATCAAGCGAACCGGCCAACTGCGTTACGGCGCGATCGATTATCCGCCCAACTGGTTCCGCGACAAGCAGAGCGGCGAGTGGAAGGGCTTTCTCGTCGAGGTCGCCGAGGACGTCGCCAAGGAGATGGGGGTCAAGGCGGTGCCGGTGGAGACGACGTGGGCAACCTGCGTGCTCGACCTGCAGGCCAACAAGACCGATGTGCAATTCGGCCTGCAGGCGACGCCGAAACGGGCGCTGGTGATCGACTTTGCCGGCCCAGTCTACAATCTCTATTGGTATGCTATCAACCACAAAGGCTTCGCCGCAAAGAACTGGAGCGACTACAACGACCCCAAAGTAAAGATCGCGGCGATGCTCGGCTCGGCCGACGTCACGATCCTGCAGAAGGTCGCGCCGAAGGCGACCCGCGTCGAGTTGAACGACATCGCCAGCGTCGCCCTCGCCGTCACCTCGGGGCGCGCCGACGCGATGGTCACGGCGGTGTTCGGCGCGCTGGTCGCCAAGAACCGCAACCCCGATCTCGGCGAGTTCGTGCTGCCGAACCCGACCGTCTATCTGCCCTCCTACGCCGGGCTGCGGCGCGAGGACAACAACGCCTTCCGCAAATTCCTGCAGGCGTGGTCCGAGTGGAACGAACTGCTCGGCTATACCGACGCCCGCATCCGCAAATACCTGACCGAAGCCGGCGCCACGACGATCCCGGACAACGTCCGCTTCTAAGGGCGGGTCGGCGGGCAAAGCCGGCCGAGGGAGAGGGCGTATGCACTATCACTGGGACCTCGGCATGGTCCTCGCCGACGGCGGCCGCTGGTGGCACGCGGTCGGCGTCACGCTGCTCTATTCCCTCGCGACCGTCGCCGGCGGCATCGTCATCGGCGCGTTCTGCGGGCTGGCATTATTGAGCCGCCGGCGCTGGCTGACCCTGCCGCTGGAAGGCTATGTCGAGGTCTTCCGCTGCACGCCCCTCTTGGTGCAGATCGTCTGGTTCTATTACGCGCTGCCAATCCTGTTGAACTTCAGCCTGCCGGCGTGGTTCGCGGCAGGGCTGGGGCTGACGCTCTACATGGGGGCGTTCTCCACCGAGATTTTCCGCGCCGGCGTGATGTCGATCGGGCGCGGCCAATGGCAGGCCGGGCGCGCGCTCGGCATGACCTACGTGCAGGTGATGCGCCGCATCGTGCTGCCGCAGGCGGTGCGGCGCATGGTGCCGCCCTTGGTCAACCAGTCGATCACCCAGTTGAAGAACACCGCGCTGCTCTACGTCGTCGCGGTGCCGGACCTGATGTACACCGGCTCGATCATCACGGCCGAGACCTATCGCCCGCTGGAGGTCTACACCAGCGTCGCCGTGATGTACTTCATCATCCTCTATCCGCTGACGCTCGCCGCCAAACGGCTGGAGGTCCGGGTTGACCAGTGACGGCGGCGCGATGGTCGAGGTCGTCGGTCTCGTCAAGCACTACGGCGCGGTCGAGGCGGTGCGCGGCGTCACGCTGGCGGTCGCGCGCGGCGAGGTGGTGGTGCTGATCGGCCCGAGCGGCTGCGGCAAATCGACGGTGTTGCGCTGCATCCACCTGTTAGAGGAGCCGACCGCGGGGACGATCCGCGTCGGCCCGCAACAGATCGATTTCGGTCGCGGCGGCGGTCGGCTCGCCGGCCGCGCGCTGGCGGCCTATCGCTCGCGCATCGGCATGGTGTTCCAGCAATTCGATCTGTTTCCGCACATGACGGCGCTGCAGAACATCATGGAGGGCCCGGTCACGGTCAAAAAGATGGAGCGCCGCGCCGCCGCCGAGCTGGCGCGCGATCTGCTCGCCAAGGTCGGCCTCGCCGGCAAGGAGGGCAGCTATCCGACGCAGCTGTCGGGCGGCCAGGCGCAACGCGTCGCGATCGCCCGGGCATTGGCGATGGCGCCCGAGGTCATGCTGTTCGACGAAGTGACCTCGGCGCTCGACCCGGAACTGGTCGGCGAGGTGCTGGCGGTGATGCGCCAGCTCGCCGAGGACGGCACGACGATGATCGTCGTGACGCACGAGATCGGCTTCGCCCGCGACATCGCCGACCACGTGCTGTTCATGGAC
>DATEKP010000149.1:0-6330 GCA_035277405.1 Allostellaceae bacterium
CTCCTCGTCGACCGCGGCGTCGACCGCCTCGACCGGCGCGTCGATCGCCTCCACCGGGCGGTGCCGCGCCAGCGACTGATAGATCGCGCGCCCTGCCTCGGTGTCGATGCGCGACTGCAGTTCCCAGCTTTCGCCGCGCGCCGACAATTCGCTGATCAGCGCGAACAGGTCGTCGCAATCGTCCTCGTGCGTGCAGGTCAGGAAGGCGAGCCGCCCGTCGTGCTCGATGACGCGGTCGTCGTCCTCGGCGAAGCCGAGTTCGTTCAGGGCGTTGTCGAGGGCGCGGCGCGAGGCGACGAGCAGAACCGTCACATGCAACCGCCGGCCGGCCTCCTGCGCCTCGTTCTCGGCCATCATTGCTCCTCGAAAGGGGGCTTACCCGACCCAATCTCGCCGGGATACACCGGGATACACCGGATACAGGCAGCGAGGCGGCATGCGCAACGGGTCTTGTCAGCCGAGCCGGCTCTCGCCCTGGCGGCTGATGCGCACGTCGCGGTGAATGCCGACATTCATCAACAGGCCGAACCCGAGCATCACCGTGATCATCGCGGTGCCGCCATACGAAATCAGCGGCAGCGGCACGCCGACCACCGGAATGAGGCCCATCACCATCGCCATATTGATGAACGCATAGAGGAAGAAGTTGACGCCGATCCCCAGCCCCAGCAGCCGGCCGAACTGGCTGCGGCTGCGCAGCCCGATCGCGAACGCCCAAATGACGGCGAGGATGTAGAGCGCCAACAGCAGCAGGCCGCCGACCAGCCCGAACTCCTCGGCGATCATCGTGAAGATGAAATCGGTCTGCCGCTCGGGCAGAAAACTGAGGTGGCTCTGCGTCCCGAGCAGAAACCCCTTGCCCCACATCCCGCCCGACCCGAGCGCGATCTTCGATTGCAGGATGTGATAGCCGGCGCCCTGCGGGTCGCGGCTGGGATCGAGGAAGGTGTAAAGCCGGGTCTTCTGATAATCGCGCAGGAACGACCAGGCGAACGGCGCGGCGGCGGCGGCGGAGACCGCGGCCGCGCCGAACATCCACAGCCGCACGCCGCCCAGAAAGAACAATACCGCGCCCGTTGCCAGCAGCATCATCGCGGTACCGAGATCGGGCTGCTTCAGCACCAAGGCGGTCGGCACGACGACCATCGCCGCCGCCACCGGCAGATAACGCAGCCGCCCGGCTTGCTCGGCCGGCAAGGCATGGAAGTAACGCGCCAGCGCGAGCACCAGCGCGACCTTCATGATCTCCGATGGCTGCAACTGGAAGCCGTCGATATTGATCCAACGCTGCGCGCCCAGCCCGGCGGTGCCGTGCAGATCGACCCCCGCGACGAGCAGCAGCGCCGCCCCGTAAAGCCAATAAGCAGCGCGGTACCAGTAGCGGATGTCGATCAGCGCCGCCGCGATCATCGGCACCAGCGCGATCGCGAAGCGGATCATCTGGCGCGCTGCCCAGGGGTGCACGTGGCCGTTGGCTGCGGAATACAGCATCGCAAAGCCGACGCCGGAGATCGTCGCGACCAGCAGCAGCAGGCCCCATTGCAGCGCCCGCAGCTTGTCGGTCAGCCGCAGCTCGCGCCGGCCGATATCGGGGGCGAGGCTCGCCACCGGTTAGGCCGGAGCGGCGGCGGCGAGCGACGCCGGCGGCGGCGGAACCCGCCGCGCCGGGTCGCGCCGCTGCGTCTCGATCAGCACATCGCGGCAGATCGGCGCGGCGACCGCCGAGCCGCCGCCGCCGCTGGCGCCGCCGTGCTCGACGATGGCGGCGCAGACGTAGCGGGGCGCGGCGACCGGAGCGAATGCGACGAACAGCGCATGATCGCGCTCTTTCCAAGGGACGTCCGCTTCCTTGCGCAGGCCGTGGTCGCGCTCGTACTGCGTGATCCGCCGCACCTGCGAGGTGCCCGACTTGCCCCCCATCGCCATTGCCGGGTCGGCGATGCGGGCGGCGTAGGCGGTGCCGCCGTGCTCGTTGACCACCGCGTTCATGCCGCCGAGCACCAGCGCCAGATGGCGCGAGTCAATCTCAAGCGCAGCGAAACCCGGGTCGCCCCGATCGCCGCCTGGCGGCAGCGGCCCCTCGCGCACGAGGTGCGGCACGACGGCGCGCCCGGTCACGAGCCGCGCCGCCATCGTCGCGAGCTGCAGCGGCGTCGCCAGAACCGACCCCTGTCCGATGCCGGCGATCAGCGTTTCGCCCTGCTGCCAGGGGGTGCCGGTCGTCGCCAGCTTCCATTCGCGGGTTGGAATGAGGCCGCCGCGCTCGCCCGGGATGTCGATGCCGAGCGGCGCGCCATAACCGAGCCGGCGCGCCATCGCCGCGATGCGGTCGATGCCGGTGCGCCGCGCCGTCTCGTAGAAGAAAACGTCGCACGATTCCTTGATCGCATCGTGCAGACGCAATGTGCCGTGGCCGCCCTTCCTCCAGCAATGGAACGTCGCATCGCCGAGCTGCAGCGATCCCCCGCAGGTGATCGCGGTGTCCGGCGTGATCGCGCCGGCGGCGAGCGCGGCCAGCGCCACCACCGGCTTGAAGGTCGAACCGGGCGGATAGACGCCGCCCAATGCCTTGTCGACCAGCGGCTTGCGCGGATCGTTCGACAGCTCCTGCCAGGCAGAAGGGGTCAGCCCGCTGGAAAACAGCATCGGGTCGAAGCTCGGGCTCGAAACGAGCGCCAGAACATCGCCCGTCACCGCGTCGAGCAGCACGCAAGCGACGCTCGGCTGGGCGGCGCAGCGTTGCATGACGAAGCTCTGCAGTGCCATGTCGAGACCGAGCACGGCATTGTTGCCCGGCGTTCCCGGCTGGTGCGCGATCTCGCGAACGACGCGCCCGTAAGCGTTGACCTCGACCTCGCTGGTGCCCGCGCTGCCGCGCAGCACGGCGTCCTGCGATTTCTCGACGCCGGCCTTGCCGATCCGGAAATCGGGGAGTTCGAGCAGCGGATCGCCGGTCAGTTCCTTCTCGGAGGCCTGCGCGACATAACCGAGAACGTGCGCGGCGGTCGCCCCGTAAGGATAATTGCGGATCATCCCCTGCTCGATCGCGACGCCGGGAAGCTCGGGAATCGCAACCTCGATGCGCGCCATTTCCTCCCAATTCAGGTTGGTGCGCACCACCAATGGCACAAAGGCATGCTTGCGGCGCGCGTCGTGCAAGACGCGGTTGCGGTCCGCCTCGCCGATCGCGATCAGGCGGCCGAGCGCCGTCAACGTCGCGTCCAGATCGGCGGTCTGCTCGGGCACCACCACGACGCGGTAATTGTGCCCGTTATCGGCAAGCACGGTCGAAAACCGGTCGAGGATCAGCCCGCGCGGCGGCACCAGGAGGCGCAGGTTGATGCGGTTTTCGTCGGACAGCAGCGTGTAGCGGTCTTTTTCCAGCACCTGCAGCTGGTACATGCGCCCGGCCAGCGCCAGGCCCATCAGCGCCTGGCCGCCGGCCAGCATAGCCGCGCGGCGGGTGAACAGCTTCTCGCGCTGGATTTCGCGCTGCACGGCGCAGGCCGGCTAGGCTCGCCGCGTCACGGCGTCGCGCCGATCAGCGCGCGCTGCGTGCGGCCGAGCGCGAAGCTCGCCGCCGGGAAGATGGCGATGGTCAGCACCGCGCGGAATACCGTTGCGCGTACATCGAACACGGTGAACTGCAGGAGGCACTGCAATGCCCACAGCGCGGCCATCGCGGTGACGGCGAGCAGAGTGAAGCCGCCCCACACGAAGGCGAAGGTGCGATCGATGAAATGCCGGCGCTGGCGCAGCACCGCGGCGCGCGCCAGCAGCAGCAGCAGCGCGGTGACGCCGACCGGCGCCCCGGCCAGCAGATCCTGCGTCAGGCCGACGGCGAACAGGCCGAGCGGCGGCAGCAGGTCGGGACGGTAGATCGTCCAATGGTAAACAGCCATCAGCGCGAAGGCCGGGGTCAGCGCGGCGTAACCGGGCAGCCGTACCGGCAGGATCGCGATCACCGTCGCCAGCAATGTCGTCGCGATCGGCAGCAGGCGAGCCAAGCCGTTGTTGACTCGCGGCAGCGAGGGAATGCTGGAGACCTTGAGCGCCATCGCCGCGCTCAGCGCACGCTCGCCTCGTCGCTCACCGGCGGGGCAGGGCGGCGATTGCGCCGCCCGGCCACCGGCGTCGGCTGCGGCAGCCCGCTGGCGAGCCCGTAATCGGCGACCAGAAGCTGGCTCAGCCGCGACAGGCCGGCATAGGGTTCGACGCGCGGGCCGCCATGGTCGAGCGAGGCGACGACGCCGACCGGCAGGTCCGGCGGAAACACACCGCCTTCGCCGGAGGTTACGATGCGGTCGCCGATTTTGATGCCGCGCGGATCGGCCGCATAAAGCAGCCGCGGCCGCTCCGAATTGTCGCCCGCAAGGACGGCGTTCGCATGCGTCCCGGCAACGACGACCGGGATGCGCGAATTGAGGTCGGTGATCAGCAGGATGCGCGCCGCGCGCCGGCCCACCTCGGTCAGGCGACCGACCAGGCCCTCGCCGGTCATCGCCGCCTGGCCGCGCGCCAGCCCCTGGTCGGCGCCGGCGTCGACCATGACGGTGCGCGCGAAGCCGCCGCCGGCATCGGCGATGACGCGCGCGGTGACATAGGAGACGGCGTTCTGCGGCACGGCTTTCAGGAGACGGCGCAATTCGCGGTTGTCGGCCGACAGCTTCAGCGCAGCCTGCTGCCATTGCAGCAGCCGCGCGTTCTCGCGTTCGAGCCGCTGGTTGTCCCCATACATCGTGAAAACGCCGCCGATCCGGTCGATCAGCGTCGCCGCCGCGCTGAGCGGCCGCGACAGCGTCTCGAGCGCCGGGGCGAAATCGTCGCCCAGCATCGTCCTGAGCGAGGCGAACATCGTTTCGTCGGCCTTGCCGAGCACGATGATCGCCGCCGCCAGCACGACGAGCAACGGCGGCGCGGTGCGCTGGATCGTGGCGCGAAGCTGCAACGGGCGTAGCACCGGCAGCCCCTCAGCCTCTGATGCGGCCGAACGCCTCGGTTCGGTCCACGCGGCGGCGCTGGTTCTGCATATCCCCCGACACCCCCCAGCCCGGAGCTTAACCCGAGAAAAGCCCGGTCACCACATGTTGATCAACAGGTTTTTAAGCGTCTTCATTTCTTCGAGCGCGCGTCCCGTCCCCAGCGCGACGCAGCTCAGCGGGTCTTCCGCGATCGACACCGGCAATCCGGTGGCGTGGCGCAACACGAAATCGAGATTGCCGAGCAACGCGCCGCCGCCGGTCAGCACGATGCCCTTGTCGACGATGTCGGCGGCGAGTTCGGGCGCGGTGTGCTCGAGCGCCACCTTGACCGCCTCGACGATCGAGCCGACCGGCTCGGCGAGGCTTTCCGATATCTGCCGCTCGCTGATCACGATCTCCTTCGGCACGCCGTTCATCAGGTCGCGGCCCTTGATCTCCATGATGCGGCCTTCGCCGTCCTCCGGCATGCAGGCCGAGCCGATCTCCTTCTTGATGCGCTCGGCGCTGCCCTCGCCGACCAAGAGGTTATGGTTGCGGCGGATATAGGCGATGATCGCCTCGTCCATCTTGTCCCCGCCGACCCTGACCGAGCGCGAGTAGACGATCCCGCCCAGTGACAGCACGGCGACTTCGGTCGTGCCGCCGCCGACATCGACGATCATCGACCCGGTGGGCTCCGTTACCGGCAAACCGGCGCCGATCGCCGCCGCCATCGGCTCCTCGATCAGGAAAACGCGGCGGGCGCCGGCGCTTTCCGCCGATTCCTGGATCGCGCGGCGCTCGACCGCGGTCGAGCCGGAGGGTACGCAGACGATGATCTGCGGACTGGCGAAGCTGCGCCGGTTGTGCACCTTGCGGATGAAATGCTTGATCATTTCCTCCGCCACCTCGAAATCGGCGATGACGCCGTCGCGCAGCGGCCGGATCGCCTGGATGTTTCCGGGGGTGCGGCCGAGCATCAGCTTGGCTTCCTCGCCGACCGCGAGGACCTGCTTTCTCCCCTTGACGCTGGCGATCGCGACGACCGAGGGCTCGTTCAGCACGATGCCGCGGCCCTTGACATAAACGAGGGTATTGGCGGTGCCCAGGTCGATCGCCATGTCGGCGGACAGCAAGCCCAGCATTCTCCCGATCATCGCGATGACGATTCCAAAGTTGCAGCCGATCCGATGCCGCCGCCCGGCCGTGTTGGCCGCGCGCCGAGCCAATCATGCGGCGATACCGGCGCGCGTTTTCGGCGACGGATAGTTGGCCGGTGGGCCGGCGCAAGCGTCAAAGCGTCCCCCGTTCCCCCTGTTTCGCGCGCGATCCTTGCGGATTGCCTGCGCCATTTCAAGCCGCGCGTGCC
>DATEKP010000150.1:0-2196 GCA_035277405.1 Allostellaceae bacterium
CTCACCCACCGCTCGCATTCGCGAGCGGTCCCCCCTCTCCCGCGGTGCGGGAGAGGGTTTATTGCGGCGCGCTTGAAGATTCTTTTCCCGCACGCTGGCCGAGCCGTTCGAGCAGTGCCGCGGCCGCCGCGGTTTCGGCGCCGCGTTTCGAGGAGGCGGTGGCGCTGGCATCGTCGTGCCCCTCGACCCGCACCGCCACTGTGAACCGCCGGGCATGGTCGGGGCCGGTGGTGGCGACCAGTTCGTAAGCGGGGAGGGGTAACCGGCGGCCCTGTGCCCATTCCTGCAGCAAGGTTTTCGGGTCGCGCGGCGGGTGCTGCATGTCGGCCAGCCGCGCCCCCCAGAACTGTTCGACGAAGGCGAAAGCCGCGGCAAAGCCACCGTCGAGATAAACCGCGGCGATCACCGCTTCGACGACATCGGCGATGATCGCCGGGTTGCGCGCGCCGCCGGCGGTTGCTTCGGCCGGCGACAGGCGGATGAAGCGGTCGAGGCCGATCTCGCCGCCGATCGCCGCAAGCGTGGTGCGGCGCACCAGCTGCGCGTGGCGCCCGGTCAACGGCCCTTCCGCCTCATGCGGAAAGCGGCGCCACAACATGTCGGCGACGACCAGGCCGAGCACCCGGTCGCCGAGAAATTCGAGGCGCTCGTAATCGCCCCGCGGGGCGGCCTGCCGCGTCCGCCGGCGTGCGCGCCCGTTCGGCGAGAGCGCGCTCGGGTGGGTCAGCGCTTCGGCCAAGAGCTCGGAATGCGCGAACGGGTGGCCGATCAGCCGCTCCAGTTCGGCGCAGGGCGCGTCG
Organism: Allostellaceae bacterium; assembly: GCA_035277405.1. Lineage (GTDB taxonomy): Bacteria > Pseudomonadota > Alphaproteobacteria > ATCC43930 > CGMCC-115725 > DATARH01. The sequence continues at coordinate 801 of DATEKP010000150.1, forward strand.
CTCAAGAGGCGCGCATCCGATGCGGGGCCGCCGTCAGTGGACACCGTGAAACAGCCGGCCGTAGCGGATCGCGAACGGCCATTCCCAGATCTGCCACCAGTGGGCCGAGCCGTCGGTCGAGAAGAACAGGAACTGCGCCTTGCCGACCAGATTCTCGGCCGGCACGTAGCCGACCTGCGACAGCACGCGGCTATCCTCGGAATTGTCGCGATTGTCGCCCATCGCGAAATAATGCCCGGCCGGCACGTCATACACCGGCGTGTTGTCGAGCGGGCCGTTGTCGCCGATCTTGATGATCGGATGTTCGAGCGGCTTCTGGCCCGGGCCGCGCGGCAGCGACTCGATGTACCGGTGCAGCACGATCGCCATGCCGCCCTCCTGGTAGATGTAGTCGCCGGCCGGCCGGCGCGGCACCAGCTGGTCATTGATGTAGAGCTCGCCGTGGCGCATCTGGATATGGTCGCCGGGCAGTCCGACGATGCGCTTGATGTAGTCGGTCGACGGATCTGTCGGCAATTTGAAGACCGCGACGTCGCCGCGCTCGGGGGCGTGCGACAGGCCGGGCACCGGGATGCGACCGGAGAACAACGGCAATCCGAACGGCAGCGAATAGCGGCTGTAGCCGTAAGAAAATTTCGAGACGAACAGATAATCGCCGACCAGCAGCGTCGGGATCATCGACCCAGACGGAATATTGAACGGCTCGTACGCCACCGTGCGCACGACGAGCGCGATCAGGATGGCGTAAACGACGGTCTTGATGGTCTCGACAAGGCCGCCCGAGCTTTTTTTGGCGGCAACCATCTTAGAACTGGATTTCGATTTCATCAGCGCTCGTCGGCCTGCAGGGAAGGCGCGCAGCATATCGCGGCGGGGCGGCAGAACAAGGCTGTGCCTCGATCCTCACGCGCCGGGCGCCGCGACGGCGGGAATGGCGGTGATGATGACGACGGCCTGGGCGAGCGGCGGCTCGTCGGTCAGGCTGACGTCGAGGCGCGCCTGCATGCCCTCGGGCGTCATCCTTTCGAGACGGCGCAACGCGCCGCCGGTCAGCCGCATGCCGGGCTGACCAGACGGCAGGTTGACGACGCCGAGATCACGCCAGAAAACGCCGCTGCGCAAGCCGGTGCCGAGCGCCTTGGCGGCCGCTTCCTTGGCGGCGAACCGGCGGGCATAGCTGGCGCCGCGCGTCATGCCGCGGCGGTCGCAGCGGCGGCGCTCGGCCTCGGTGAAGATGCGGTCGAGAAAGCGGTCGCCGAACCGCTCGATCGCGCGCTCGATGCGGCGGATGTCGATCAGATCGCTGCCGACCCCGAGGATCATCGCCCGCCGCCCGGCAGCGCCGCGATGCACTGGATCCTCCCCCGCACCGCGGGGGAGGGGGACCATGCGCAGC
>DATEKP010000151.1:0-9715 GCA_035277405.1 Allostellaceae bacterium
CCTGCCATGCCGCGGCCGCCGCCACCGCCTCATCGCGCAGCGCGGCGAACGGCGCGGCGCCGGCGGCGCGCGCCTCGCTCTCCAGCGTCTCGAACGGCACCACCCCGGCATCGATGCGCTGTTGCCGGCGTTCCGGATCGACGATCGCGGCGAGATCGCTTGACTGCTCGAACTGCCAGAACTGCAGCTTTTCGCCGTCCGGCCGCACGAACAACGTCAGCTTGCGCAAGGGCTGGCTCAGCGTGCCGTCGCCCGAGACGCCGTTGAGCCCGCCGACCGGGCCGACGCGGGTGGCGATGCCGTCCTCGTCGGGCAGCGGGAACAGGTCGTCCCAGAACCCCTCGACCAGACCGTGCATCAGCCTGACCCCGGCCGCAAAGCCGACGAGCCCGTCCGAGCGGAGCAGCGCCTCGGTCAGCCAGGCGGCGATCTCCAAATCCTTGCTGCGGCCGCCAATCGCCTCGATGCCGAGATCGCGGATGCTGCGCCACAGCTGCGGCAGGGCGGCGGCCGAGGGCGGCGTGCCGTCGGGATCGGGTGCGTCGAGCGCCCGCTCGGCGGCGCGCGCCTCGGCGCGTGCGTCGCGCAGCCGGTAATAGAGCGATTGCGGCGAGGAATCCTCGCGCAGATCGACGCCGGCCGGCGCCTCGCCCGCTAGCGGCGCGAGCAGTGCATCAAGATCGAACCCCTCCGGCACTTCGTCCATCGGCATCTCCCTGCGACGGCGATGCTGCCTGCCGCACGGGCGCGCTGGCAAGAGCGGAAACGACGTCGGCGAGCCGCACGCTAGCGGCGGAAATGCTCCGGGACGCCGGGCGGCGGCAGGCTCAACTCGGTTTCGACGAAGCGCTGAATGGCGATCCCAAACCCGTAATCGCACAGAAAGCTGCCGGGGGGCGGCGGAGGCGCCGGTTCGACCACCGGCGCCGACGGCGGAAACCTCGCCGGGTCGAGCACGCCGAGACGCAGGCGCAGCCGGCTCGCCTCGCCGCTCCTCCCCGGGTCGGGTTCGTCCGGGTTGACATACGGCGTATAGCGCCGCAGGGGTAATGGGACCACGGCGCGCCCGGTGTAGACATGGCCCGGCCGGACGATTTCAAGGTAGGGAAGCTCAGGCGCCTCGACCCGCATCCCCTGCGGAATCGCCGCCAGATATTTGCCGATCACCGCCTCGCCGGGCTCGCCCGGAACCACGTAGACAAGCCCGCGGTCGGGGGACCGGGAGCCGTCGACGGCGATGTCGAACAATGTGGTAAACAGGTAAACATCGCGCGGCGCGGTATTCGTGAACTGGTACTCGATCACGATGTTGACCGCTGTGATCGCCAGAATGACGGCCGTCAGCATTTTGCGATTTCCGACCTCGACTCAGTAGAACGGGCGCTGCTGCTCGGCGCCGAAGATGCTGGCGCCGGGCTTGTTGAAATCAGACCGCAGCTTGTTTTCGGTGTGGGCATTGCCGGCGTAGGGGCCAAGCCCGACCGCCTGCTGCTCGTAGCCCGGCGCGTTCCGCACCACCCCGTCGGCGCCGGTGTAGTTGCTGTTCTGCCCATCGCTGGTGCCGTGCGCATCGGTTTCGGCGTGGATCAGCTCATGCCCGAGGCCGACCGCCGGATCGCGCGTCTGCCATGCGGCCGGCCCGATCGAAATCCGGTTCGGGTTCCAATTGACCACCGAGTTCGAGCCGGGACCGGCCGCGCCGGTTACCGGATTGCGCGTTCCATTGGCGTAGTTGGCGGGGTTTTCGTTATTCCCGCCGTTGGTCTGCTGGATCGTCACGGTCTTGCCGCTGGCATCGATGCTCTGCAGCAGACCGAGGCCGGTCGGGCTCAATGCCAGGCGCGACAGCGCGCCCAAAGCCTGCTGGCGGAACTGCGGCGAGCCGCTGATCGAAATGCCCGAACTGCCGGACGCGATCTTCTGCAGCATGGCGGCCGCCGCCGGGTTCGACAGCGCCGGGTCGCCGATGATCACGGTCGGCAGGCCGGTGACGATCTTGCCGCCGTGAGCGCACTGGTCGGTGATCCGCGCCGCGAACAGGCCGCCGACCAGTACCGAGGTCGCGCCCTGGACGATGAAATCGATCGGACCGACGCAGATCAGCTGGTCGGTGATCCGCGCCTGCGGCAGAAATCCGGTCAGCACGGTCGGCTCGCAGGGCGGGATGATCGGTCCGCCGACATGCGGCACGACCCCGGTCACCGCCGGGCAAACGTGCATGTCGGTGATCCTAGCGGCGGGCGGCACGCGCGCCTCCAGCGGCGGTCCGGCGGGTCATTTCAGCGTCCTCGGAAAGGCATCGGTGCGGCGGAACAGCTGCAAGCCGTTGGTCGGGAAGCGTTGTGACGCCAGTTTCGCGCTGCCCGCCGGGTCGGCTGTCAGGACGCGCAGGAGATCGGCGCCGTCGCCGAACGACCGGGTTACCAAATCGCCGGTATCGGCCGGCCAATAGGCAATCGTAAACCGGATGCCCTTCAGCTCCACGATGTCGTATCGGCGCAGCGTCAGCTCGGGGAAATAAGGGCTGCTTTCGGCAACCGGCAGGGCGATCTCGACCCGCCCCTCGAATGCCTCGCCGGCGGCCAGCCGGCGGGCCAGCGGCACCACCGGCACGGCGAGGCGGCGGTCGGTCGGCAACGGGGCGGCGACGAGGCCGACAATCGCGTCGCCGTCATCGCCGGCGATCACCACCGGTGCCTCGCTCGCCGCAGTGCCCGCGGCGGCGGCCTGCATCGCATAGGCGTCGCCGGGACCGTCATTGGCCAGGCGGTACGGAAACAGCAGCACGTTGCCGGATTTCGAGGGCTGGCACGTCAGCCGCAGCGCGGCGCCTGAGGGACGATCGCTCATGACCGCAGCCGCACCCCCCAATCGGGCCGCGACGGATGGCTTTTGCCCCCTGCGTTGGCATTCGCCTGTTCCAGCATCAGCAGCAGGATATCGGCGCGGCCCGGGCTGGCAAGATCGCTGCTCTCCGGCCAATCCGCCGGATCGTAGAAGATCGTGCTGCCGCAGCCGGCGCCGGTGCCCGCGGCCGGCGCGCCGCTGACCGTTGCGAGGGTGACGCCCGGCCGGGCCGCCGCCGCGAGGTCGTCCGGCACCACCCAGGCGTTCGGCGGCGCCGTCGGCGGAGTCGGCTTGGCGATCAGTACCGGCTGGCCGAGTTCGTCGCCGCGGCGCAGCGCTGCCTCGCCCGCCGGCGAGTGAGCGATCCCGCCGAGCGCCTCGACGACGGCGGCGACATAGGCCATGTCGTCGCTGTCCGGTGCGGCGACCCTGAGCCGTCCGGCGCCGATCGCGAAATTGCCGTCGCCGTCGCGGAACACCCGCACGGCCTCGCCGGGCCGCGCGGTGTAGGCGGGACGCTCGTCAGCCGGCATCAGCTTTCTCGCCCGCGCGTGCTGTTGCGCTGAGAATTGCCCCTCTTCCCCCTACTCCCTCCCTCGGTCAAGGGCGCCGCGGGAGTGGCAGCAAATTGATCGCACCCAGGTGAATAGCGCCCTAGCGGGCTGCCGCCGTCAACGGCGCCAACCCGGCCGATACGGCTGCGGCGATCTCGACCGAGGGCCGCCGGTTGTCGGGACGGCGCAGCACGAAGAGCGAGCGCCGTCCCGGAGCGCCAGCGAAAAATCCGGCGAGGGTCTGATGAATCGCGCGCTCGATCGTGATGTCGCGCACCAGGCCATGGCGCGCGAAATTCTCCTCCCACCAGATTGGACTCGCCCATACGAGATGGCCGTGAACCGGCCAGCCCCGATTGTCGCACGGCCAGTGCCGCCACCACGCGGCGTCGCCGACCTGGCGCCATTCGTCGATGTACTGGTCCTCGACCTCGCCGTACACGCGGTCGCGTCCCCACATCGGCGCGTTGAGATAGAGGTAGCCGTCGTCCTCGATCAGCGCGGCGAGCCGTGCCATGTAGCTGTCAAGCCGCAACGGGCTGACGTGTTCGAGCACGTCCATGCACAGCACGACGTCGAACCTGCGGTCAATGGCGAGCGTCAACAAGTCGCCGTAGCGCATCGCGCGCCGGGCGTTCGGGTAGGCGAATGTGAACGCGCTGTGGCTGACCTCGCTGCCCAGCACGTCGATCCCGGCGCCGGCGAGCAGGCTCAACACCGGACCGGTGAAGCAGCCGAGCTCGAAGCAGCTGCGCGCCCCGAGGCCGCGCACGATCGCCGCCGTGACGTGTTTGTCGAGATCGATGAGCGGCGACCACACGCCGGTCTTGTCGTAGTACAGGTGCTGCTCGATCATCTGCTCCATCAGGACGATATCGTCGTCGCCGCGGGCCAGATAGACGGGCATCGCCCCGCCGCGCACCTCGGGCATCGCGTAGCGGTCGGGAAGCTCCTCGATCAGATTGGGCAACTCGGCCGACGGCGGGACCTGACCGCCGATCTGCGAACGATACTCGTCCGATTCGAGGAAGCCGCGGATCAGCCGGTGCAGCGGCAGACCTGCCCGCAGCTGGCGGGCCTTGTCGGCCAAACCGTCGGGATCGGGTTCGCGCCCGAGGATGCCGCGATACAGCTCGGCGGCCAATTGCTCGGCGGAACCTTCACGCTGGGGACGCCGCGGTCGGACAACCTTGCCGAAGATGCCATGGAGCGCGGATGCGCGAGCCAAATCACACCCCCATGCCGAACGAACGATGCCGATCGAAAGCCGCGAAGACTTACGCCAAAAATCTGCACTGCGACAGCGAATGCGAGGCCATCGCCGATGTCCCGTTCCCGAACTTACCGGCGCCGATGGTCGGCAAGCGCGCCCGAAGGCGGTCGCGGCCTTTCGTCCCTCGCCAACCCGGCCGGCGTTCAGTAGATATTCGCCACCGAGGGAGCCAGCGCTGGGTGACCTGGTGATCTTTCTGTCGGTCGGTCTTCCCGGACGATTCGCCACGTGGTGCGACGCGATCATCGCCGGACTCGCCGGCGCTCGCGGCGGCTCTGTATCGACCGGCGTTTGGCCGCCGATCGAGCAGCTGCCGCGCCTCTGGCCGGTGCCGAACGCTCTCGACGGGATCGCCACGAAGCTGATCGGCAACCGCTCGGAGCACCTCGTCATCGGTCTGCGCCATCCCGACGATCCCCTGTACGCGGCGCTCGAGGCGCTTCAGACGCGTTTCGTCGTGGCGCTCGATGACCCACGCGTCGCTGTCACGGAATTGTTGGAGGCGAGCGGCGCCGAGCTTGCCGCCGCGACCCGCGTAGTGGCGAGCTGCTGTGCGCTGACGATGCGGCTCGCCGCGCTGCCCGGCGCGCTCGCCCTGAAGCCGGATTGCCCGCCGGCCGGACCGCAGGGGGCGGTTGCCGCCGTTGCCGCGCATTTCGGGCTGGCCGCCAGCAAGACCTGCTTGGCCCGGATCGCGCGACAGCTTGCCGCCAATCGACCGGACTCCGGCGCGACGGCACTGCCCGCCGCGATCTCCGGCACGCAATGGCAGGTGATCGACGGCGCGGTGGGGAGCTACGCCGAACGGTTCACCGGCGGGGGCTTCGGCCGCGTTCTGTGGCGGCGGGAACTGTTCGCGCAGAACACCGAGGGTTACCCCCGGCCCACCGGCATCATCGATATCGCCGGCCCGCCGCGGCCGCTGATCTTCGGTCCCTATATTCAGCTCCCGCCGGGGCGCTGGTCGGCGCGCGTCATCTTCGGCGTGTCGCCGCAGGGGGCGCGCTGCACGTTCCTCGTTGACGCCTCGGCCGACCAGCGCCAACTCGCGCACGCCGTTTTCGTGCCCGGAACGGGTGGCGTCCATGCCGTGGACCTCGATTTCGCGATCGAGCCGCCGATGCGGAACGGGTTGGAGATCAGGGTCATGGTGACAAGCGAAGGCGCCGCCGGTCAGATGGCTCTGGGTCACGTCATGCTGCAGCCGGTGGCCATGCGGCAACCGGAGGCCTTCCGCGGCTCCGAAGACTTCGCATCCGTGCTCGCGCTGTAGGGCGTCATGCTGTTCTTCGTGTGCGGAGTGCCCGGCCGGTTCACCCGCTGGTGCGATGCTTTGGCCGCGGCGCTGGTCGGCCGCGCGCTCGGCCCGAGCGAATTGCTGCGCGCCGAGACCCTGGAAGCGCTGGCCATGCGCACACTCGCCGACGGTGCCGCGCACGGCATCGTGGCGGCGCGCCAGCCGGGCGGCGGCTTGCGAACGGCATTGCGCGACAGCGGGCGCAATTTCGTCCTCGTGCTCGACGACCTGCGCCCTGCGCTGCTGGACCTGGTGCTCGGCGACGGCCTTTCGCTTCCGGCCGCGATCCAGGCGATGGCGAGTAGTTGCGGCGCGCTGATGGATGTGCAGGGGACGCCTGCCGCGCTGGCGCTGCACCGAGGCGCGGCAGGCGAACGGGAGATAGCCGACGCGATCGCCAGGCATTTCGGTCTGGAGATCGCTGCGGACGCGGTCGCCGCCATTCTTCGCGAGATCGGTCCGGCCGCTGCGGCCGATCCGTCGCGGGACCCCGCTCAATGGTGGGACGGCCTCGAACCCGCCGCGCGGGAGACCGTGCTTGGCGCGCTCGGCGCCTATCACCATTACGGTGAAGGCGATTTGCCGGCGATCGCCTGGACCGGAGCGCTGTTTTTCGCCGGCGACAGGCCCGGCGAGCGCCTGGCCGGCCCGGTCGATATCACCGGTCGGGCGCGCTGCCTGCTGGAGGGACCTCATATCGCGCTGCCGTCCGGCGCCTGGTCGCTGTCGCTGCATTTGCTGTTGTCGCGTGGCGCCACCGAGCACGAATTCGCCGTCGAGGTCCACGCCGACAATTTGCTGGCCGCCGGCACGATCCGCTCGCAGGGCGCCGATCGTGCCGAATTGGCACTTGATTTCGCTCTCGATCCCGCGGCCGAACGTCCGGTCGCGATCCGCATCAGCTCGCTGCGCGCCGCCTTCGACGGCGCCATCGCGCTCGACCGCGCCGTCTTAGCCAGAGCGCCCGCGGCGACTTCAAGTACGATGTGACGCGACGCGCGAGGCGCCGATGGACCACACCAGCTATCCCGACGCCTATCTGCGCGATATCCTGACAAATGCCCGCACGATCGCGGTGGTCGGCGCCAGCCCGCGCCCCTATCGCCCGAGCCACGGCGTCATGCGCTATCTGCAGCGGCAGGGCTATCGGGCGATCCCGGTCAACCCGTTCGCGACCGAGATCCTCGGAGAGCGCTGTTATGCCGCTCTCGCCGACATCCCTGGAAAAATCGACCTGGTCGACATCTTCCGGCGCAGCGAGCGCGCGGGCGAGGCGGTCGATGCGGCGATCGCGATCGGTGCCGGCGCGATCTGGATGCAGCTCGGGGTCGTCGATGTCGCGGCCGCGCGCCGCGCCGAGGGGCATGGCATCAAGGTGGTGATGGACCGCTGCCCGGCGATCGAGATCCCGCGTCTCGGCCTGTCTCGCGGATGAGCGCGCGAGCCGCCGCGCCGCTGTCCCTGATACGCCGGCATTTCCGGGCGCGGCCGCGGCTGTTCGCGTCGATCGCGATTGGCGTTGTGATAGGGCTGCTGCTGCCGGGCAGGCTGAGCCCGACCCTGCGCGCGATCCTCGCCTGGGATGGCGGGGCGGCGGTGTATTTGGCGCTGGTCGCGGTGATGGCGATGCGCGCGACGCCGGCGACGATGCGCGATCGCGCCGCACGCGAAGACGAGGCCCGTTGGGTAATTCTCGCGATGATGGCGGCTGTCGCATTTTTTGCGATGTTCACGATCCTTGGGCTGATGCGCGAGGCCAAGGCGACGGGCGGGATCGCGGCCACGGTCGAGACGGTGCTGGCGGGGCTGACGATCCTGCTGTCGTGGTCGCTGGCGCACACAGTTTTCGCGATCCATTACGCGCACGATTTCTTTAACGACCTGGCCGACGAAGCCGCGCCCGGCCTCGCCTTTCCGGCCGAGCACAGCGATCCCGACTACTGGGATTTCCTGTACTTCTCGTTCGTCATCGGCATGACGGCGCAGGTCTCGGACGTCCAGGTGTTGACCCAGCCGTGGCGGCGGCTGGTCCTCGCGCACGGCCTGTTGTCGTTCCTGTTCAACACCGTCGTGCTGGCGCTGTCGATCAACCTGCTTGCCGGGTTCTTCTGAACCTCAATGCGCCATCAGTACTGGCACGGTCATGTGCCGGAAAATGCCGCGGCTCGGGCCGCCGAGCACATATTCGCGCAGCCGCGAATGGCCGTAGGCGCCCATCACCAGGAGGTCCGCACCCAGATCGGCGGCGCGTGACAGCAGCAGGTCCTCGATCGAAATGTCGCCGGAGGGGGCGGTCTCGGCGCTCGCCCGCACGCCTCGGCGGCCGAGTGCGGCGGCCAGTTCGGCGGCTGGGACGCGCATCGCGTCCGGCTCCGCCGCGCCGGCGACCTCGACGATCGTCACCGCCTCGGCGCGCTGCAGCATGGACATGGCGTCGTGCAGCGCCCGCGTTGCCTCGCGGCTGCCGTTCCACCCGACCAGCACATGCCGGCCGATCTCGGCGAAATTGCCGGCATAGGGCACGACCAGCACCGGGCGGCCGCAGCCGAGGACGACGGCTTCCGGCTGCAGCGTGCGGGCGCCGGTCGGTTCGGCGTCGGGGTTCGCCTGGCCGATGACGACGAGGTCGTAGAGCGGCGCCAGCGCGATCGCCGTGTCGGTCGCATCGCTCTCGCGGTAGAGCCAGTCGCCGGTCAGCTTGCGCTGCGCCAGTTCCTGGCGGAACGCCGCCTCGGCGACGCTCGCCGCGGCCCGCTGGCTTTCGAGAAAGGCCTCCACCACCTGCATCCAGCCTGACAGATCGCCGTACGCGTTCTCGACCGGCAGGCCGCTGGCAAAAAGTCCGGTGAGCCGCGCCCCCTCGGCGGCCGCCAAGACGGCCGCCGGCGCCAGGCGCTGGGCCAAGGTCGCGGCATTGTCGATCGCCACGAGGATGTCGCGGGTCGCCATGGCGCCCTCCTTTACAGACCGGGCACGGCCTCGCGGCACACCTGGATGCGCCGCTTGCCGCCCACCGTATAGAACAGCGGCGCCTCGCGCGGCGCACTGCCGGCGCGCAGCGCGACGGCGCGCGCCAGCATGAATTGGCTGACATCGCGAAACGGCGCCAGCGGCCGGCGCCCGATCGGGTGCCACCCGACATCTTCGAGTTCGTCGCTGGATGCCGGATCGCCGAACGCGGAGCTGCCGTCGGCCAGGAAGAAACGGGTGTTGAAGCGGCGGAACACGCGGGTCGGCGTGATCGCCCGGCCGACATAGACCAGCGCGTCGAACGCCGGCACGACGCCGGCCTGCGCATAGGCCCGCTCGACCGCGCCCATGCCCGGCCGATCGGGCATCGCCGCAGCCGGATCGCGCCGGCCGACCACCACGCCGGCTTCCTCCCAGGTCTCGCGCAGCGCGGCGCGGGCGCAGCGCACGAGCCGCGGCGTCAGATGGGCGCCGCCGGTCTCGTTATGCCACTGCCGACGGTCCTCCGGGTCGAGCGCGCCGCCCGGAAACACCCACACCCCCGGCATGAATTTGACACTGGCGGGGCGGCGACCGGCCAGGACCTCAAGGTCATGCCCGGCCCCGCGCAACACGATCAGCGAGGCCGCATCGCGCGGCCGCACGATCGTCGGCCGTCCCCGCAGCGGTTCGGAAACATCGTTCATCGCCCGCCACTATGCCGCGACCGGAGCCATCTGGATATGGACGGATGGGGTCCGCTTGATTCAGATTGCTTCGCTCCACTCGCAATGA
>DATEKP010000152.1:0-2313 GCA_035277405.1 Allostellaceae bacterium
GGCATCGCGCCGCTGCTCGACCGGCTCGGCGCGCGGCTCGGCCTCGACGCGGTGAGCCGCATCACGGCGCGCGCCAGCCATATCCCCGAGCGCGCCTCGGTCTGTGTGCCGGTCGGAGACCCGGATAATCAAGCGGCTGTCATTCCGGGATCGCCCGGAGGGCGAGGCCCGGAACCCATGAATACCGGCCTCTGGAAAATGGGTTCCGGGTTCGCGCCTTCGGCACGCCCCGGAATGACGACCAAGGTTGCACGAAACCTCGGCAAGCCGCCGCGGCCGGTGCGGCTGTTTCGGCCGCCCGAGCCGATCGAGGCGTTCTGGGTATTGCCCGACGATCCGCCGTTCCGCTTCACCTGGCGCCGCCGCCCCTACCGGGTGCGGCGCGCCGACGGCCCCGAGCGCATCGCCGAGGAATGGTGGAGCGACGGCGGTTCGATGGCGGCCGATGCCATTCGCGACTATTACCGGGTCGAGGACGCCGACGGGCGGCGCTTCTGGCTGTTCCGCGCCGGATTGCCCGGCGACCCGCCGCCGCGCTGGTTCGTGCACGGCCTGTTTGCCTGACGATGCCCGAACTGCCCGCCAAAGCCTTCGCCCGCCTGTCGCGCAATATCGGCAGCGGCGGCGATGCGCCGGACGCCATGAAACAGCGGCCGGCCGGCGGCGGCACGTCATCCGCCGCCGCGCCGGGCTACGCCGAATTGCAGGTCACCAGCAATTTCTCGTTCCTGCGCGGCGCCTCGCACTCCGACGAGCTGGTGTTGACCGCAGCGGCGCTCGGCCACGCCGCGATCGCGATCACCGACCGCAACAGCCTCGCCGGCATCGTGCGCGCGCATCATGCGGCAAAGACCGTCGGCATCCGCCTTGTCGTCGGCGTCCGCCTCGATCTCGCCGATGGCGCGAGCCTCCTCGCCTATCCCGAGGACCGGGCCGCCTACGGCCGCCTGACGCGCCTGTTGACCCTCGGCAAGCGGCGCGCGCCGAAAGGCGAATGCCGGCTCGACTATGCCGATGTCGCGGCGCACGGCGCGGGGCAGATCGTCGTCGTCCTGCCGCCGGAGGATGGCGAGGCGGGCGAATTCGCCGCGCGGGTCGCGGCTGATTTCCCAGGCCGCGCCTATCTCGCTGCGCATTTTCTCTACCGCGGCGACGATGCCGGCCGCCTCGCCCAGCTCACCGTGATCGCCGAGGCAATCGGATTGCCGCTCGTCGCGATGGGCGACGTGCTCTATCACATCCCCGAGCGCCGGCCGCTGCAGGATGTCGTGACCTGCATCCGCGAGCACTGCACGATCGCCGAGGCCGGCTTCCGCCTGCTCGCCCATGCCGAGCGCCACCTGAAGCCGGCCGCCGAAATGAGGCGGCTGTTCCGCGGCCATGAGGACGCGGTGGCGCGCAGCCTGGAGATCGTCGCGCGCTGCCGCTTCAGCCTCGACGAGTTGCGCTACGAATACCCCGAGGAGCCGGTTCCCGACGGCATGACCCCGCAGCAGCGCCTCGCCCAACTGGTATGGCAAGGGGCGAAAGAGCGGCTTGGCTGCATAGCCGACAATGCGTCCTTCGAGACGGCTGCTGCGCAGCCTTCTCAGGATGAGGAAATAAAAGAAGATGGCATTAAAGGCCATCCTCATCCTGAGGAGCGTCCACAGGGCGCGTCTCGAAGGACGCACAGCGCTGATCCATCCAATATCTCCGCGCATCTCCGCGGGCTGATCGAGCACGAGCTGGCATTGATCGAGCAGCTCGGCTTCGCCCGCTATTTCCTGACCGTGCACGACATCGTCACGTTCGCCCGCGGGCGCGGCATCCTGTGCCAGGGGCGCGGCTCGGCGGCCAATTCGGTGGTGTGCTACTGCCTCGGCATCACCTCGGTCGATCCCTCGCGCATCGACGTCTTGTTCGAGCGCTTCATCAGCGCCGCGCGCGGCGAGCCGCCCGACATCGACGTCGATTTCGAGCACGAGCGGCGCGAGGAGGTGATCCAGTACATCTATGGGAAATACGGCCGCGACCGCGCCGGGCTGGCCGCCACCGTGATCTGCTACCGCGCGCGCGGCGCGATCCGCGAAGTCGGCAAGGTCATGGGGCTGTCGGGCGACATCGTCGCGGCTTTGGCCGGCATGATCTGGGGCTGGTCGAACGAGGGCATCGCCGACGATCGCGTGCGCGAAGCCGGCCTCGATCCCGGCGACCGCAATCTGCGCCTCGCGCTCGACCTCGCTTCGGAGCTGATCGGCTTCCCGCGCCACCTGTCGCAGCATGTCGGCGGTTTCGTGATCACCCGCGGGCCTTTGTCGGAGCTGGTGCCGA
>DATEKP010000153.1:0-3776 GCA_035277405.1 Allostellaceae bacterium
TGGACCGGCGAGGGTTGAGCCACTACTGTGTCGCGGCGTGAAAATCGTGGGGATGGCGGCGTCTTGAGGACCCAGCCGGTGCGCCGGGCACAGACAGGCGAACGCGAGGACGACGGTGCCGCGCGGGCGGACGGTTCGTTCGCGCGCTCGGCGATGCGCCTCGTGGCGCTGTTCGAGGCGCTTGCCAAGTCGGAGGAAGGGGTCAGCCTCGCCGAGCTCAGCGCGACGATCGGCGCGCCGAAGAGCAGTCTGCTCGGCATCCTGCGCTCGATGGTTGCCGCGGGGTACATGGAGCACGGCCACGGCCTCTACCGGCTCGGGCCGAAATCGTTTCGGCTGGCCGCCGACATCCTGGCGGTGCGGCGCTTCCCGAACCTGGTGCGGCCGATCCTGCAGGAATTGGCGGCGAAGAGTGGGGAGACCGTGTTTCTCGTCGTGCTCGACCGGCTGGCGCAGCGGATGACCTATGCCGACATCATCGACAGCGCCAACCCGGTGCGCTACACGGTGCCGACCGGCACAACGCGGCCGCTTTACGTCTCGGCTGGCGGGCAATTGCTCCTGGCCTACCAAGATTCCGGCTGGATCGATGCGTATATCCGCTCCGCCCGTCTTGACGCGCTGACCCCGCGCACGATCACCGACCCGAAACTGCTGCGCGAGCGCCTCGCGGCGATCCGCCGCGACGGCTTTGCGATCAGTCTCGGCGAGACCGTGCCGGGCGCCGCCGGCCTCGCCGCGCCGATCTTCAACGCCGACGGCAGCGTCACGGCCGGCCTGTTGATCGGCGCGCCGATCGACCGCTTCGAGCAGGAACTGCCCGAATTGAAGCGCCTGTTGCGCGAGGCCGTGACCCGCGCCGCCGGCATCGCGCAGGCGCTCGTCGAGGACAAAGGGGCGGCGCCCGATTGACCTATCATGCGCACCACACACCCGTCATTCCGGGGCGTTGCAACGCAGCGAACCCGAAATCATCCGCACAATCGGTCCAGTCATTTCCACCACAGTGTTCATGGGTTCCGGGTTCGCGGACTGCGTCCGCGCCCGGGAATGACGAGCATCGTTGCTGGCGGGAGATTGCTTCGCGGAGTTTACCCTCGGGCGGCGCGCAGCGCCGACCCGTGGGCTCGCAGTGACAGCAATTCGTGAGGAGGTTGCGACGGCATGATCAAACGGTTTCACGCGCTCTATGTCGGGCAGATCGAGCTCGACCATATCGGCCTCGGCGGCACGCCGGCCGACGACCGGCGCTATCCCAACGCGCGTCTGTCCGAGGTGTTCGAGACCTCGCGGCGCGTGGCGCGGGAGATGGACGAACTCGGCTATTACTGCCTGTGGGCGGCCGAGCACCACTTCCAGCGCGAAGGCTACGAGTGCATCCCCAATTTGATCCAGTGGGGGCTGTGGCTCGCGACGCAGACGCGACAGATGAAATTCGGCTGCGGCTTCAACATCCTGCCGATGTGGCACCCGATCCGCCTCGCCGAGGATTACGCGATGGCGGACATCGTCACCGACGGGCGCGTCGTGCTCGGGGTCGGGCGCGGCTATCACACGCGCGAGGTCGAAACCTTGGGCGGCCCGCTGCTCGACACCGACGCCAACCGCGAGATTTTCGAGGAGGGGCTGCAGCTGCTGCTCAAATGCTTCAACGAGGAAGAATTCCACCATAAGGGCCGGTTTTTCGAAGCCCCGCCGCCGGTGCCCTATCGCGGCTACGAGCTAAAAAACATCACGATGGTGCCGCGTCCGAAGCACCTGCCGGTCGAGATCTGGATGCCGATCGCCAGCGGGCGGACGATCGACATGATGGCGCGCTACGGTTTCAAGGCCATGGTGACGCTGAACGGCGAGAAGATTCTCGACGACGTCGTACGCGCGTTCCACGACGCCTGCCATCGCCACAACCGGCCGACGCTATTAGGGCAGGACATGTGCTGGGGCGCCGGCATCTATCTCGCCGACAGCGAGGAAGAAGCGATCCGCCGCCTCGAACCGGCGCATGACGAGCGCTTCAAATGGTTCGCGCCGTTCGGCTTCGTCCGCTACGCCGACGAGCAAGGCCGCACCTGGGGCACGCCCGGCGCGCCGACGACCGTCCCGAGCCTGCGCGAGGGCGTGAAGCAGAAGGCGTGGTTCTGCGGCCCGCCGGCGCGGGTCATCGCCGGCATCAAGTCGATCGAGGCGAAATATCCCGGCCTCGAGGATTTCATGATCCACTGGGCCGAGGGACTTTCGCCCGGCGAGTTCATCGATCAGCTGCGCCGGTTCGCCCGCGAAGTGATGCCGGCGTTCGACCGCGGCTGATCCTGAGCATCCCGATCGGAGGTTCGTCCGGAGCCGCGAGGCCTGTCACGCGACTGTGGCGGGCAGGCCGGCGGTGCGGGCCTCTTCGGATGCCGGTTCGAGCGCGGCGCGGATCTCGGTTTCCCAGCGCTGGTGCTGCAGCCGGGCGTTGTAGAGCGTCAGGTTGTGGCGCCACGGCTCGCGGCCCGATTGCTGCGACTTGCGCACAAGGTGATGGAGCCGCACGTCGAGATCGACGGCGCTGGCGAGCCCTTTCCGGCGCAGTTTCAGGCACAAATCCGAATCCTCGTAATCGCCGACGACGTAATCCTCGTCGAAGCCGCCGACGTCGCGCGCCACATCGCTGCGCAACACCATGCATGCGCCGGTGATCGCCGGGCATTCGCGCAGCCCGCCATGCGCGGGCGGGCGGCGCCCGATGCCCGGGTGTTCGTTGAAATACCAGTTGCCGAACTGCGGATTTCGGCGCCACGTCATGCCCTGGTGCTGCACCGCGCCGTCCTCGAACAAGAGCAGCGGGCCGACGGCGCCGAGGTCGGGCCGCTCCCGGAGGCGCGCCGCCAGCCGCGGCAGCCAATCGACGCTCTGCGGAAACACATCGGAATTGAGAAAGCAGACATCGCGGCCGTGCGCCCGGTCGAGGCCGATGTTGCAGGCCGCCGCGAACCCCATGTTGCGGTCGAGCGCGGCGACCGCGAACGGGATGCGGAACCGCTCGTAGATCGATGCCGACAAGGGTTCCAGTTCGCGCCGGCGCGGCGGATCGTCGAGCACGTAGATCAGTTCGCACCGCCCGATCGCCGGGTCGCGCGAGAACAGCGCGAACTGCAGCTCGATGAAATCGAGCCGCCGATACAGCGGCACGATGATCGTATACAGGGGCTGCCGCGGCGGCGCGCCGAATTCGATCATTGCAACGCGCGGCGGCTCGGCGCGGCGCGCCGCGTGCAGCCGGGCAACAGCGGGCGCCAGGACGCTCTCAAAGGCCGGCGCCACCTCCGAATACTGCACCGCACAGCCGAGGACTTCGCGAATCGCCGCGAGCCCCTGCAGGCGCGGCGCCGGCAGCGCCGCAAACCCGATCTCGCCCCTTGTCGTCTCGACCGCGAGATAGCTCGGGCCCGCCGGAGAGTAGCCGTGCGGCACAAATGCCGTAAAGCCGCACATCGGGTCGTCGAAGCCGGGCTCGTTGGCCGTGCTCTCGATGACGTCGGGGCGCGCGATGCGCACCGCCGCGGCGAAATCGACCGCTACCGCACCGCCGCCCGAGCACAGCCGGACCTCGCGGACGGTGCCGGGGGCCGCCAACATCCAGCCCCTCAGCACGACCCCGTCCGGTGGGCACAAGATCGCCTTGCCGATCCCCATGCGGACGAAATCGCCGAGCGACGCGAGCGTCGTATTGCTGGCGAAAGGGGGCGTTCCCAGGCGGCGCAGCAGCATCGCGCGCGCCGGGCCGTCGGCGGCGC
>DATEKP010000154.1:0-14633 GCA_035277405.1 Allostellaceae bacterium
CGCCCGGCAGGGCGAGCCGCACCGGCCAGCCGCGCTCGGCGAGGATGCGCGCCGCAACAAACCCGTCGCCGCCATTGTTGCCGGGGCCGCACAAGACCGCGACCGGCCGCCGCGGCCAGTGCCGGGACACCGCGTTGGCAACTGCCCGGCCGGCATTCTCCATCAGCGCCGTGCCGGGGACGCCGCCGGCGATCGTCAGCCGGTCGGCTTCGCCCATCTCCGAGGGCGACAGCAGCGCGTGCCGGCGCCAGGCGCGTGCGGCCTCACTCATGCCGGGCAGAGATGGGATGCGCCGGCGGCCAGAAAAGGTCGCGGCGACGCCGTGCTCACAACTTGACGCTGTCCCGGCGATTCGCTACCTCCAGCCCGACGGCGGGTGTAGCTCAGTCGGTTAGAGCGCCAGATTGTGGATCTGGATGTCGTGGGTTCGAATCCCATCACTCGCCCCACCCAATTGGTTGGCGGCGGAAGATTTAGCTGAGCCGGCCAAGATCAGGGGGACAGGCAACGGCGCGGTCAGGCTGCGGAGCCCATGCCAAGTCCGGCGAGCGCGAACGACCCCGCCGATACGGTCAACCGCCGCGTTTGCCGCGCGCCTCGCTCTCCGCCACCGCTCGTCGCTGCGGATCCAGGTACCGCCAGATCTCGACGTCGCGTCCGTAGACATCCGGGCGATATTGCAATCTGCCATCGCCATCCGCGAACGCCGTCTCATACACCACGAATACCGGCACGGCGCTTGGCAGATTGCTATAAGTGGTGCTTCCGGTCGCGATCGCTTGATCGATTGCATCGATCGGTTGCCGCATCAGCAGAGCGGCCAATTCCTGCAGATTCTCGACCCTGATGCAGCCATGACTGACGCGGCGGTCGTCGCGGCTGAACAGACCTTTGGACGGGGTATCATGCAGGTAGACGTCGAACTTGTTCCTCATGTTGAGCATCAACTCGCCGAGGCCCGAGTTGGGTCCTGCCAACTGCTGCACCCCTCCATCGGGCAGTATGACCATGTGATGCAGCGCCAGGTAATTCGGGTCGCGACTGGCCTTGGGCAGAATCTCGCTTACGGCAATATCTTTCGGGACGTTCCATGGCGGGTTGAAGAAAATCCCATCAATTGTGGCCTGAAACTCCGGGCTCTGATTGCGCCTCACATCCTGGCCGACAACGACCTTTGTCGAGAAGACCGGATGATCGCCCCGGTACAGCACCAGCCGCTCGTCGGCAATGTTGACCCAAACGCGGTCCGCCGGCAGTCGCCGCGGCAGCCAGCGTTCGCGTTCGAGGTTCACCTCGATTTGGCGCACGCGGGTCGTTACGGCCTTGCCGCCGCTGGGGACATCCGCCTGAACATTCCGCAGAGCTTGGCGCAGCAGCCGGTAGGTTGGCGTCGTTGGCGCCAGCGCTTCGATCGCCGCCGCGGGATCCGAGCTGTCGAGAGCGGAGTCGAGCGCGGCAGCGACGTCGATCGGCCCGGGGGTCAAAGCCTCATCATCTCTTCGGCGCTCGATCGGCATGACCCCGCGCGCCAGCGCGTCGGCATAGGACAGAAAGGCGTCCGAGAGCAGCAGCTCCCGATCAAGCGAGGACAACGCCGCTGGCGACCGCAGCACGTTCGCGTGAAACAATCGAGGCGCGAGCCCATCATCACCGGCGCGCGACAGCGCCTCTATCAAGGAATTCGCTTGCGATTGTCGGCTCGCCCATACTGGCTCGAAGCCATGGCGCGCATAGAATCGCCGTAGTAATCCGATGTTCAGCCGTTCACCCGCGACGACCAACTCGGGTGCACTTTCGATCAGTTCGCCGAGGTAACCCTGGTCATCATCCGCGGCGATCGGGGCGGGCGGCGCCGGCAAGAGGGCTGTTCCCGGCTGCCGGTCCGCCGCGAGTGCTACCGGCGTGGCAAGCGCGCATGCCGCGAACGCGATCGCGCCCCATGCAATCGGCCTGACGCGTGCCGGGAGGGATCTCATCGAGAAGCTGTATGATGCGAGCAAGATTGCCTCATTGAGAGTGTCATGCCGCCACGGCTTCGGCTGCCTCTATGATGACGCGCCATTCGGGCTGCCGCGCTCAAAGCCGATTTTGCGCGACCGGGCGAGCAGCAGAATGCCCCTTGGACATCAATTTATGCTGTCAATAGCTTGTCGATTGTCTATTCTACAGCGTCTCTCAACTCAGGAGTAAACCTATGTTCGATGCTGTAAAAAAAATAGGGGCGTCCAAGGGGTTGTGGAATGCCGTGCTGGTTGGCGTCGTGATTCCGGCGGCGCTGCTCGCGGGATGCGCCCCGCAGCCGGCACCCCCACCGCCGCCGCAACCCTATGCGGCTCCGGCACCGCCGCCACCGCCGCCTCCGGTTCCGGCTGTCCGCGGCTAACCCCGGCGCACGGTGAAGTTCAGCGATTCCGATCCTCGACAATCGATCGAGGTGACCTGATCGCATCGAAAGGGAACAGGCGAGCATCAACGTCGCGGACGCAAAAAGCGCCCGCAGCGTCTGTTCGCCTGCGCCCTCTACGGCATGCGGCCGGCTGGGCTGAGCCGCTCGCATGGCCGGGTTTCTCCAAAACCACTCTCGCCCACTCCCGCTCGGGTAAAACCTAAGTTAAAACGCGCGCAACAATCGCTGCGCTCGTTAATTGCGCGCCGGCATCCTGCATGAACCGGCCTGCGCCAACGCACAACGCGAGCCAGCCCATAAACAGCGAGAATTTGCACCAGCACTGCAACTTTCATGACCGTGCTCTGTTCTTTGGAGGACTGCCAACAACTTGAATATCCCGAGATGGCGCGCACGGTCCTGATAACTGGCGGAGCGGGATTCATTGGATCGCATTGTGCAACCTCATTACTGGACCGGGGCTACCGGGTGCGGGCGCTCGACAGCCTCGATCCGCAGATTCACGGGCCGGAACGCCATCCTCCGCCGTATCTAGACCGCCGCGTCGAGCTGATCGTCGGCGATGTTCGCTCGCGCCGCGCGGTGCGGCGCGCCTTGAGCGGCGTCGATGCGGTCATTCATCTTGCGGCGCGGGTCGGCGTCGGCCAGAGCATGTACGAGGTCGCCGATTATACCGACGTCAACGGGCGCGGCACCGCGATCCTGCTCGAGGAGATGATCGAACGGTCGAAGCGCCGGCCGTTCCGCCGCCTGGTCGTGGCATCGAGCATGAGCATTTACGGCGAGGGGTTCTACCGGGCCGCCGACGGCCGCATCGTCGGCGACGCGGCGCGCACCGCCGGCCAGCTGAAGCGGGGCGAGTGGGAGCCGACCGACGCCTCCGGCCGGCCGCTGGCGCCGATCCCGACCGATGAGAGCAAGCCGCCGGCGACGCAATCCGTCTACGCGCTGTCGAAATACGACCAGGAGCGGCTCTGCCTCGTGGTCGCCGAGGCCTACGACATTCCGGCGGCGGCCCTGCGCTTCTTCAACGTCTATGGGCCGCACCAGGCCTTGTCCAACCCCTACAGCGGCGTGCTGGCGATCTTCGCGGCGCGGCTGCTGAACCACCGTGCGCCGCTGATCTTCGAGGACGGCGAGCAGCGACGCGATTTCGTCCATGTCCGCGACATTGTCGAGGCCTGCCGGCTGGCGCTCGAAAACGACGCCGCGATCGGCCGCGCCTTCAACATCGGCAGCGGTCGGGCGGTCACGATCAGCGAGGTGGCGCGGCTGCTCGCCGACGCGCTCGGCATCCGCATCGCGCCGGAGATCACCGGCGAGTGCCGGGTCGGCGATATTCGTCACTGCTTCCCCGATATCGGCGCGGCGCACGGCGCGCTCGGCTATCAGCCGCGCACCGCGATCGAATTCGGGGTCGCCGAACTGGCGCGCTGGCTGAAGGGCCAGGTCGCCGTCGATCGGGTCGGCGAGGCGCGCGCCGCATTGGCTGCGCGCGGGCTCAGCTTCGGCGAGCCGCGGCTGGTCGCGGGAGGGTTGTCCGCGGCATGAGGGTGGCGCTGGTCAACCCGGCCTGGTCGTTCGTCGGCAGCATCTATTTCGGCTGCCGCGAGCCGCATCTGCCGCTCGAATACGGCTACGCCAAGGCATTGCTGGAAGCCGCCGGGCACACGGCGGAGATTTTCGATGGCCACCCCGACGGCCTCCCTCATGCGGCGCTCGCATCGCGCGTCAGGCAGTTCGCGCCCCAGATGACGGTCGTGACAACGGCGCCGAGCTACCTGTTCTGGCGCTGCGCGCCACCGGAATTACGGGTGCCGCAAGAGCTGCTGGGCATGCTCGGTGACGATTGCGGGATCACCGTCGCGGTCGGTCCGCACGCCTCGACGACGCCGCGCGCGGCGTTGCGCAAACTCGCGGTCGATGCCGTCGTGCTCGGCGAATGCGAGGAAACTCTGGTGCGCCTCGCAGATCGGCCGCGCCCGCATTGGCGCGAGGTGCCTGGTACCTGCCTGTCCGATGGCGGCGAGCCGCGCGTCAATGGCGGGCCGCAGGCCGCCGACATTGGCCGCTTGCCGGCGCTGCGCTGGCCGGCGGCGGTGCTGCGGGGACATGTCCATCACCATCACCGCTTCGATGGCACGCCCGATTGCCCCGGCGCCGAGATCGAAGCCTCGCGCGGCTGCCCCTACCACTGCACCTTCTGCGCCAAGGACAATTTCCGCGACCGCTACCGCCGCCGGCCATTGGCGACAATCCTCGACGAACTCGACACGCTGATCGCGGCCGGCGTCGGCTACGTCTATTTCATCGACGAGATCTTCCTGCCGTGGCGCCAGCTGCTACAGGCGCTGGCCGTGCGCCCGATCGAGTTCGGGGTGCAAACCCGCATCGACCTGTGGAGCCGCGACATGCTCGACCTGCTCGGCGCCGCCGGCTGCGTGTCGATCGAGGCCGGGGTCGAGAGCCTGACCCCGGCCGGCCGCGACCGGCTCGACAAGGAGTGCCGGCTCACCACCGACGAACTGACCGCGCTCTTGGTGCACGCCAAGCGGTCGGTCGCCTTTGTCCAGGCCAACCTGATCGCCGGCGGCGACGACGATCCGGCGGCGATCGCACGCTGGCGCGACGCACTGCGCGCCGAGGGGGTGTGGGCCAACGACCCGGTGCCGCTGTTCCCCTACCCTGGTTCGCCCGATTACCGGCGCCTGTGGAACCTGCCGGATGATGATGCCTGGGAGCGCGCCCTCGATTATTACCTCGACCGGCATGCGGCATTCAGCGACATCCAGGAGGCGCGGCCGCGCCGCCTCAGCGAGCTCGAAGCCCGGCCGCGATGAACGGCGCCGGCCCCGGCTTGCGCCGCCCCTCGGCGGTGCTAATGACGGCGGATACGGTCGGCGGGGTGTGGTCATACACGCTGAGCCTGTGCCGCGAACTCGCCGAGACCCGTTTTATCGTCGCGACGATGGGGCCGCCGGCGCGGCCTGAGCAGCGCCGCGAGATCGGCGCACTCGGCAACGTCGCGCTGGTCGAGAGCGGGTTTCGCCTCGAATGGATGGCAGGCGGCATCGCGGATTTGCCGGCGAGCCGAGGCTGGCTGGCGGCATTGGCCGAACGGCACGACGCCGATCTCGTGCATGTCAACGGCTATGGTCACGCCCGCCTCGATTGCGCGCTGCCCACGCTCGTCGTCGCCCATTCCGACGTGCTGTCGTGGTGGCGCGCGGTGCACCGTTGCGCGGCGCCGGCCGAATGGGGCGACTACCGCGGCGCCGTCGTGGATGGGCTGGACGCGGCGGCGCGCATCGTCGCGCCGGGCGCAGCCGTCATTGACGATCTCTCCCGCCATTACGGCCTCGATCCGGCGCGCGCCGACGTCATCGCCAACGGCGTCGATCTCGCCGCGTTCGCGCCATCGCCGAAGCGGCCGGTCGTGATGGCCGCCGGGCGCATCTGGGACCCGGCGAAAAACCTCGAAATCCTCGACCGGGTCGCCGGCGCTCTGAGCTGGCCCGTAGAGATCGCCGGCGCGGTCGAACACCCTGAGGCCGGCGCCGCGCGCCTCGTCAATGCCAGGGCGCTCGGCCGGCTGAGCGGCGGCGAGATGGCCTCGCGCCTGGCCCGCGCCGCGATTTTCGCCGCGCCGGCGCGTTACGAACCGTTCGGCCTCGCGATCCTGGAAGCCGCCGCCGCCGGTTGCGCGCTGGTGCTCGGCGATATCGCGTCGCTGCGCGAGAATTGGGACGGCGCCGCGCTGTTCGTCGAACCCGACGATGCCGACGGGTTGCGACGCACCCTCGCGCGCCTGATCGCCAATCCAAGCGAAAGAAGCCGGCTCGCCGCCTCGGCGCGCCGCCGCGCCGGCCGGTTCACCGCCGACGGCATGGCCCGGGCGTACGCCGCGCTCTACCTCAGCACGGCAACGCACGCCGCCGCACCGGCGGCCGCACCCGAGCCGACTGGCGTCGCGCTCTCCGGCGAGCCGCGATGACCCGGCTCGTATTGTTCTGCCATTCGCTGCGCTCGGATTGGAACCATGGTAACGCGCATTTCCTGCGCGGCATTCTGCGCGAGGGCTGGACACGCGGGTTCGAGGTCGCCGCGTTCGAACCGTGCGACGGCTGGAGCGCCGCCAACCTCGCGCGCGACCATGGGGATGAGGCGCTCGACGCCTGGCGCAGCCACTACCCGCCGATACCGCTGACCCTATATGACCCGGCGCACCTCGATCTCGATGAAGCGCTCGGCGGCGCCGGGATCGTCCTCGTGCACGAATGGAACGATCCGGAGATCGTCGCCCGCATTGCCGCGCATCGCCGCCGCGGCGGGCGCTATCTGTTGCTGTTCCACGATACGCATCATCGCGCGGCGAGCGATCCCGACGCGATCGACGGCTTCGAT
Organism: Allostellaceae bacterium; assembly: GCA_035277405.1. Classification (GTDB taxonomy): domain Bacteria; phylum Pseudomonadota; class Alphaproteobacteria; order ATCC43930; family CGMCC-115725; genus DATARH01. Next base: position 6,812 of record DATEKP010000154.1, read on the forward strand.
CTCGACGGCTTCGACGGCGTGCTGGCGTTCGGCGAGGCGCTGCGCGACCTCTATATACGGCGCGGCTGGGGACGCACCGCCTTCACCTGGCATGAGGCCGCCGATCTTCGCCTGTTCCGCCCCCAGCTTCCGGCGGCCGGGCGGCGCGACCTCGTATGGATCGGCAATTGGGGCGACGAGGAACGCAGCACCGAACTGCGCGAGTTCCTGATCGAGCCGGTCGCCGCGCTCGGCCTCAAGGCGCGCGTCCACGGTGTGCGCTACCCGCAGGCCGCACGCGACGAACTGGCGGTGCACGGAATCGAGTTCGCCGGCTATCTGCCAAATTTCGCGGTCCCCGAAGCGTTCGCGGCGGCCCGCCTGACATTGCACATTCCGCGCCGTCCCTACGCCGAGCGGCTGCCCGGCATCCCGACGATCCGCGTCTTCGAGGCGCTCGCCTGCGGTATCCCGCTGGTCTCGGCGCCATGGTCGGACTGCGAAGGCCTGTTCGCGCCGGGCGAGGATTTTCTCGTCGCCCGCACCGGCGTCGAGATGCGGAAGCATTTGCAGGCTTTGCTCGCCGATCCGGCGCTCGCGGTCGCGATCGCCGCGCATGGCTGCCGCACCGTCGAGGCGCGCCACAGCTGCGCCCATCGTTTCGATGAACTGCTAGCGATCTGTCGCGCGCTCGGGCGCGAGCCGGCGCCGGCCATGGCGGAGGCGGCCCAATGACGCCGCTGTCGGTCGCCTTTTTCGGGTCAAGCCTCGTCTCGGCCTACTGGAACGGCGCCGCCACGTACTATCGCGGCGTGCTGCGGGCGCTCGCCGCACGCGGACACCGTATCGTCTTCTACGAACCCGACGCCTACGACCGGCAGGCGCATCGCGACATCCCCGACCCCGATTGGGCGCGCGTCGTCGTCTATTCGGCCGACGGCGAGGACGGCGTGTCGCGCGCCCTCGACGAGGCACGCGGCGCCGACGTGATCGTCAAGGCGAGCGGCGTCGGCGTGTTCGACGCACTGCTCGAAGCACGCGTGCCGGAGATCGGGCGGCCCGGCGCCCTCGCCGTCTTTTGGGATGTCGATGCGCCGGCGACGCTCGACCGTCTGCGCGCCGACGAGCGGGACCCGTTCCGCGCTCTCGTGCCGCGCTACGACCTCATCCTGACCTATGGCGGCGGGCCGCCGGTCGTCGCCGGCTACGAGACGTTCGGCGCGCGGCTCTGCGTGCCGATCTACAACGGACTCGACCCGGCGACCCACCATCCGGCGCCGCCGGCGCCGCGCTTTGCCTGCGATCTCGGCCTTGTCGCCAACCGCCTGCCCGATCGCGAGCGGCGCATCGAGGAATTCTTCCTGGATGTCGCGGCGGAGCTTCCGGGCCGGCATTTCCTGCTCGCCGGCAACGGCTGGGGCGACAAGCCGATGCCGGCCAACATCGGCTATCTCGGCCACCTCTACACACGCGACCACAATGCGTTCAACGCCTCCGCGCTGGCCGTCCTCAACGTCAGCCGCGACAGCATGGCGAACTGCGGCTACAGCCCGGCGACGCGCGTCTTCGAGGCGGCCGGCGCCGCCGCCTGCATCATCACCGACGCATGGGACGGCATCGCCGAGTTCTTCGAACCGGGCCGCGAAATCCTCGTCGCCAATAACGGTCCGGCCGTCGCCGACATCCTCACCCGGCTGACCCGCGAGGAGGCCCGGCGTATCGGCACGGCAGCCCGTGCCCGCGCGCTCGCCGAACACAGTTACGCCGGGCGCGTCGCTCGGCTCGAAGCGGTGCTGGAGGGGAGTTATCCGTGACGCTCGCCTTTCTCCCGCCGCCGCGGCCATTGCGGATCGTCGTGCTCGGGCTGTCGATCACCTCGTCGTGGGGCAATGGCCACGCAACGACCTATCGCAGCCTGCTGCGGGGATTGCGCCGGCGCGGCCACACGACGCTGTTCCTCGAGCGCGATGCGCCGTGGTACGCCGCCAACCGCGATCCGGTCGAGCCGGAGTGCGGGCCGGTGCACCTCTACGGGGGACTCGACGAGCTGCACGGCCGCTGGCGGCCGACCCTCGAGAGTGCCGACCTTGTGATCGTCGGGTCCTACGTGGCCGATGGCATCGCGGTCGCCGGCCTCGTGCGCAGCCTCGCGACCGGTGTCGCCGCGTTTTACGACATCGACACGCCAGTGACGCTGGCCGGCCTCGCCGCCGGCGATTGCCCCTATCTCGACGCCGCGACCGTGCCGCTGTTCGACCTCTACCTGTCGTTCACCGGCGGACCGGCGCTGCGGCTGCTTGAGACACGATACGGCGCGCGCGCCGCACGGGTCCTCTACTGTGCGGTTGACCCCGATCGCCACCGGCCACAGCCGCTGCCGAAAACCTGGGATCTCGGCTATCTCGGCACCTATAGCGAGGACCGCCAGCCGGCGGTCGAGCGCCTGCTGTGCGAGCCGGCCCGGCGCCGGCCAGAGCGCCGCTTCGTCGTCGCCGGCCCGCTCTACCCCGCCGATCTCGCCTGGCCTCCCGGGGTCGAGCGCATCGAGCATGTCGGCCCCGACGCGCACGCCGGCTTCTACTCGCGCCAGCGTTTCACTCTCAACCTGACCCGCGCCGACATGGCCCGCATGGGGTATTCGCCGAGCGTGCGGTTATTCGAGGCGGCGGCCTGCGGCGTGCCGGTCATCAGCGACTGGTGGCCGGGTCTCGATACGATCTTCACGCCGGGGGAACACATCCTGATCGCCCGCTCGGCCGAGGACGTGCTGTCGCATCTATGTCTCGGCGAGGACGAACGGCGGCAACTGGCGCGCCGTGCCCGCGCCCATGTGCTGAACCATCACACCGCAATGCACCGCGCTCAGATGCTCGAACAGTATGTCGAGGACTTGGTCGGCGATGACCGGCGAAGCGGAGAGCCGCTCGCCGCGGCAGCGCTGCGATGAAGCTGGTCGTGTTCGGCCTCACGGTCAGCTCTTCTTGGGGCAACGGGCATGCTGTGCTGTGGCGCGCCCTGATCCGGGCCTTCGCCGCGCGCGGCCACTGGACCGTGTTTTTCGAGCGCGACGTGCCGTACTACGCAATGCACCGCGATCTCGCGGAGCTGAGCGGGGGCCGGCTCTTCCTCTATCGCGATTGGGACGAAGCGGCGGACGAGGCGCGCCGCGAGCTGGCTGGCGCCGACGCCGGCATGATCACCTCGTACTGCCCGGACGCGCGCGCCGCGGCCCGGCTGGTGCTCGACGCGCCCGGCCGGCACGTCTTCTACGATCTCGACACGCCGGTGACGCTGGCCCGCCTCGCCGCCGGGGACGAGGTTGATTACCTGCCGGCCGACGGGCTGGCGGCCTTCGACCTGTGCCTCAGCTATACCGGCGGGGGCGCCCTCGACGCGATGCGCGGGCAACTCGGCGCCCGACAAGTCGCACCGCTCTACGGCAGCGTCGATCCGGAGCGCTACCGACCGAAGCCGCCGCCGAGCCACGGCCGGGCGGCGCTGTCCTATCTCGGCACCTATGCGGCCGATCGCCAGGCCGCGCTGGAGGAATTGTTTGTCGCGCCGGCGCGGCTCCGCCCGCACTGGCGCTTCGCTATCGGCGGCGCGCAATACCCGGCGGTCTTTCCGTGGACCGAAAACATCTACTTCCTGCGCCACGTCGCGCCGTCCGAGCACCCGCGCTTCTACGCCGCCGCCCGTGCGACCCTCAACATCACGCGGCAGGCGATGGCGGAGAGCGGCTGGTGCCCGTCGGGCCGGCTGTTCGAAGCCGCCGCCTGCGCCGCGCCGGTGATCAGCGACTGGTGGGCCGGCCTCGACGCGTTCTTTACGCCCGACCTGGAAATCCTCGTCGCTGCGAACTGCGCCGATGTGCTGGCGGCGCTCGACCGCAGCGACCGCGAGCTGGCGCGCATCGGCGAGGCGGCGCGGGCGCGCGCACTCGCCGAGCACACGGCGGCGCGGCGCGCGGCGGAACTCGAAACCCTGTTGGCGGTTCGCGAGGAGGAGTGAGCCATGTGGGGAATCGTCCCGGCCGCGGGCAGCGGCACCCGCATTCAGCCCCTCGCGTTCTCGAAGGAGCTGCTGCCGGTCGGCGGCCGGCTCGACGGCGGCACCGAACGCCCGCGCGCGGTCAGCGAGTACCTGATCGAGCGCATGCTGTGCGCCGGCGCCGACAAGATCTGCTTTGTGATCTCGCCGTGGAAATCCGACATCCTGCAATATTACGGCGGCGCGATCGGCGGCGCCGCGATCGCCTATGTCGTGCAGCCGGAGCCGGCCGGGCTGTGCGACGCGATTTTCCGCGCCTGCCCGCTGATCGGCGATGACGAGCCGGTGCTGGTCGGCCTGCCCGATACGATCTGGCTGCCGGCCGACGCGCTGGCGCGCCTGCCCGGCGACCGCCTCGCGTTTCTGACGTTCCCGGTCGACCGGCCGCAGCTGTTCGACGCCGTAATCGCCGACGAGAGCGGCCGGGTACGGGAAATCCAGGCCAAGCAGCCGAACGCAGCCTCGCACTGGATCTGGGGCGCGTTCGGCATGCCCGGCGCGGTACTGCACGAGCTCCATGCGTTATGGTGCGCGCGCGGGGGCTGCGACGAATATGTCGGTCCGCTGGTCAACGCTTATCTTGCGCAGGGCGGCGAGGCTCTCGCAGTGCCGTGCGGCACGGCCTATGTCGATGTCGGCACGCTCGGCGGCTACCGCGAGGCGATGCGGCTCCTCGCCCGCGAGTTGCCGGCGCACGCCGCAGCTTCGCCGGCGCCGTTGCGGCGGCGGGCCTGATGCACGACCGCGTCGCACAGTTGCGCGAGGCCGCGGCTGCGCTCGGGCCGTGGTTCCACAACATCGACCTCGGCGGCGTTACCACCGCGCCCGAGCATTTCCTCGGCGATTTCCCTGCGGTCAAATGGCGCCGCTTCGCGCATGCGATCCCGGCCGATCTGAGCGGCCGCAGCGTGCTCGATATCGGCTGCAACGGCGGCTTCTATTCGATCGAGATGGCGCGGCGCGGCGCGGGCCGCGTCCTCGCCATCGACGTCGATCCGGACTACCTGCGCCAGGCCCGCTTCGCCGCCGACACGCTGGGGGCCAAGGTCGAATTCGCCGAGATGTCGGTCTACGACGTTGGCGCGCTCGGCGAGCGCTTCGACATCGTGCTGTTTCTCGGCGTGCTCTACCATTTGCGCCACCCGCTGCTGGCGCTCGACCTGATCCGCGAGCACGTCGCGCGCGACCTGTTCGTCTGCCAGTCATTGCAGCGCGGCGACCCGGCGCTGCCGGACATCGCCGAGGATTACCCGTTCGGCGAGACCGCGGTGTTCGACGAGCCGGGCTATCCGCGGCTGTCGTTTGTCGAAAACCGCTATGCCGGCGATCCGACCAATTGGTGGGTCCCGAACCGCGCCTGCACGGCCGCGATGCTGCGCAGCGCCGGGTTCGCGATCGTCGGGATGCCGGAGGAGGAAGTCTTCATCTGCCGGCCGACCGCGCCGCCGACCCCGTTCGGCGCGGTCTATCCGGCGCGAGGCAGCGGTGCAACAGCGAGGTGAGGGCACGGCATGATCGAGGCCGTGATGCTGTGGAACGAGCCCAACAACAAGTCCCACTGGGATCTTGAGCTCGACCCCGACTGGCAGCTGTTCGCCGACATGGCTCGCCTTGCCGGTGCGGCGATCGGCGATGAATTTCCAGGGCTGGCGCGCGTCCTCGGCGGCATCTCCCCAATCGACCCCGACTTCATTGCCAACCTGATCGGCAAGGGGGTGCTCGAACGGCTCGACATCGTCGCGGTGCACGGCTTCCCGCTCGACTGGAATTTGTGGGCGATCGACGAATGGCCGGCGAAGATCGATGAGATCGCCGCCGTCGCCGGTCTGCCGGTGTGGGTCTCCGAAGTCGGCGCGTCGAGCTTCGGCGCCGAGGAGGTGCAGGAGTTCGGCCTCACGCGCACCGCCGAACTCTTGATCGGCAAGGCACCGCGTATCCACTGGTACAGCCTCTACGACCTGCCGCAGGCGTGGCCGGCGACGACGCGCCACCGGGAAGCCGAGGGCTCGTCGTATTACCGGCATTTCTACATGGGGCTATTGCGCGAGGACGGCACCCCGAAGCGCGCCGCCCGGCACTTCGCCGACTACGCGCCCGATCTCGGCATCTGCCAGTGGTTCCATTTTGAGGACCACCGCCTCGACTATGCTGTCGAATGGCTGAAGCGGCTCGGCGTGCGGCATCTGCGCACCGGCCTCAGCTGGGCCGACAGCCTGCGGCCCGATGCCGAGCGCTGGTTCGACCGGCAGATGCGGGCGCTCGAAAACTTCGACGTCACGGTCACCTTCTGCTTCACGCCGGAGGAGCGCGGCCTGCAGCCGCATCATACGAGCCCGCCGCTGGTCGCCGAGGAATTCGCCGAATTCTGCTGCCGCATGCTGCGGCGCTACTTCCGCGCCGGCGCCGGCTTTGCGCCGCTGCCGGTCTCCGCCGCGGCGCAATGAAGGCCGTCCTCGACGAGCTGGCAAACCGCCGGCCGGTCGAGCAGCGCGTCATGATTGTGGTCGCCCATCCCGACGACGAGACGATCGGCATGGGTGCCTGCCTGTGCCTGCTGCGCAACACGCTGCTCGTGCACGTGACCGACGGGGCGCCGCGCGACGGGCGCGACGCCGCCATGCACGGCTTTGCGAATGCGGCGGACTACGCTGCCGCCCGTCGCGCCGAGTTGGCGGCGGCGCTGGCGGCCGGTGGCGCCGGCGCGGTCAGGACAGCGGCCATCGACATTGCCGACCAGGAGGCGCACGCCAACCTGCCGCGCTTGGTCGCCCGGCTGCGCGATCTGATCGAAGCGGAACGGCCGGCCGCCATCTTCACGCACACGTATGAGGGCGGCCATCCCGATCACGACGCCGCCGCCTTCGCCGTCGCGACGGCGGTCCGCCTGCTCACGCCGGATGAACCTGTCGTAATCGAGATGCCGCTGTATCGGGCAGCGGGTGACGGGATCGCCAAGCTCAGCTTCCTACCCGTAGCGAGCCCGGTCACCGAGCTGTTGTTGACGCCGGAGGAGCGCGCCCGCAAGCAGCGCATGGTCGCGTGTTTTCGGTCGCAAGCGGCGGTGCTGGCCGGCTTCGAGCTCGATGCCGAGCGGTTCCGCCCGGCGCCGAGCTATGACTTCACCCTGCCGCCGCATCCCGGCGTGCTGAATTACGAGCGGCTCGGCTGGGGCATTACCGGCGCCGCGTGGCGTGCGACCGCCGTGGCGGCGCAGGCTGATTTCGGGCTGTGCTGACGGTCCTCAGCATCGCCTATGCATTGGCTCCGGTGCGCCCCGATACGGCCGGCGGCGCGGAGCAGGTGTTGCTGGCACTCGACCGCACGCTGACCGCAGGCGGTTACCATTCGATCGTCGTCGCCGCGGCCGGATCACAGGTCGCCGGCCAGCTGTTGCCGACGCACTCGTTGCCCGAGTGCTTCACGGGGGCGACGCGGCAACACGCCGAGCGGCGGCAAAGGCGGCGGATCGAAGAGGCGCTGCGCCGCTTTCCGATCGACGTGATCCATTGCCACGGCATCGATTTTGCCACGCATCTGCCCGACACCGGCGTGCCGACGCTGGTGACGCTGCACCTCGAGGCCGATTGTTATCCGCCCGCGGCGCTGCATCGGCCGCGGACCTGGTTCAATTGCGTCTCGTCCTCGCAGCGGCGGCGATTCATGGGACTGCCGGCGATGCTGCCGGAGATCGACAACGGGGTACCGATCGCCGCTCTGTCGGCGCGCCACGCGCGGCGCAAATTCGCGCTGGCCCTCGGCCGCATCTGCCCCGAGAAGGGCTTCCACCTCGCGC